>JAQTZZ010000018.1 GCA_028687545.1 Candidatus Wallbacteria bacterium | reverse complement strand
AAGGATCAGGCATTATTTCAATCTATTCGTCTAAAGCACCGGGACGCATTTTGTCAGCCGTCATTTCTAGGTCTACAACCCCTTTTCAGAAAAGAAAAAAGCCAAGCACTGTCCCCATATCCCCCCAATCACTATTACCACTCCTTACTTTCCAGGATTGACATGACGCGCCAGTTTTTCTTTCAGCCTGGTTTCAATCGTTGAAGACTCGAAGTATCCGCTGATCAATCTTGGATTTACTTTCTCTTCATCCTGCCGAGGAAAAAAATATGAAAAATGCTCCTCTACTGTCTTTTTTTTAAGCACATCAGTAATTCCGGCAACCTGGCAGGCAGTTCCCAGATTGCGGCTCTCAATTGCCGCAAGAAATGGAGTCACGCCATTTTCATCCGGCAGGCATGGATCTGCTCCTGAATCCAGCAAAAGTTTCACTTCCGTGCTTGTCACGTCTGCCGCAGCACGGAACGCGGTAACAACCACTTCCTGCGATTGAACGTCCGGTTTAAATATCGGAGAATAACTGTGATTGCAGGCGTAATACAGTGCGGACCTTTTACTGGCATCCGTAGCATTCACATTCGCTCCTGCTTCGATCAGCATCTTGATCAGATCGGTCTGTCCGAACATTACCGCTTTCATCAGCGGTGTGCGACTCATAAATCTGTCTCTTTCTTCAATGTTGATTTTATCTCTGATCAGCTTGATCGCTTTTTTCCTTCCCGGGTAGCTGAAGCATGGACTGATCCGCCAATCTGAGATGGCCGCCTGGAGGGATTTTTCATCATACACACCGGGTGTGACAAAGGAAAAAAAGTAATATCTCCCGAATGGAAGATTATTGTAAAAATAGCAGTCGGGAGAATTGTATAAGCCGTCGCTGAATTTTCCATAAAATCCGGATTTTTTAATGTAATCTAAATAATCTTTTAAAGCTTCCTTAAAAGCCAGGGCATTAAAAAGGTTGAAATCTGAGGGCAATCTTTCGAAAATCCGCACAGAACCGTACAGATCAAATTCGTCGGTTTTCCATTGACCACAATTCGGTATTCCCGAGTTTTTCTCCCAAATCTCTTTGTTGGTTTCTTTGCCATAGGAATACCAGTAAATAGAGGCATAGAAGGCTATAACCAAAGCCAGGACTGGAATGACAATAAGTTTAATGCCTTTTTTTATCACTGGTCTTTTCATCATTCTGCTGAAGATCCAGGTGCGCCTTATTCATTCAGCGCCTTCACAAACGCCGCATTTCTCATCTTCATCTCCAGGCCCGCCGCTCCTTTTCGGGAAAAAAAGAAAATAAGCATCGTCCCCGTAATCCATTAACGCTGATTTTCAAGGCCTGACACTTTTTCTCCACCGATTATTTGTACACATCGCCTCTGGAATCGGCTTTGTAGAAATAAAAAAGATTCTCGCTTTTCCGGAATTCAAACAGAATTCTGAATCCTCCTACCCGGAGCCTGAAATGGTTGTGCTTTCCTCTCATGGGCTTCACGTCAAGGGTTTCATCATAAGGATCATGTGAGAATTTCTCGAATATGGCGAGAATTCTCGACTGGATTTTGCGATCTTTTTCCTTGAGGAACTTTAGAACATTCTTCGAGAACTTGAGACTATACATCCTGAAGTTCTTTTTTCAACTCGTTCAGGCTTAATGCCTCGCCCTGCTCCAATTCCCTGACAGCCTTTTTGTATGCTTTTTCGTCGTCTGCGGTGTAAAGCGGCTTTTCGATAATCCTGATCTTCTTCTTGGGAAACTGGTTCAAGAGCCAGAGCAGATTTTCGTAGATCGAGTCGTCGATTTTAAGAGTTATTGTCTGCATTTCCCCTCCGATCTTCAATTTACTTGAAATTCAGGCCATTGTCAAAGCTGAAGGCCTGCCACTCCTTTTCAGAAAAGTAAAATACAGCACAATTGGAGTGTAACGGCAAGGTCGTGAACCTTGCTGATGCTTTGAGGTTCAGCTAGATCTGCGGCTGCGATTTTTTTCTGACAGGGCCTTTGGACTTAAAAGGCTTCATGCCGAAATTGATCACTGTCAAAATACTTTTTTTATTTTGACAGTGAACTGTCAATATTAAGTTGACGGCAACAGCGGTAGAACTATTTATTAGAGTTGAGATTGAACTTTATACTGGATAACAAGATTTCTCATCCCGCTTCAATGCAAAAGCAACCCAGGCCCTGCTACGGAAACCGTGTTTTATTATGACAGCAGAAGCAGCTGTTGAGTTTCAGAACCATCCCTTTCCCCCGAATTTGTCAAATGTATAGACCCGGTATAAATAACGGTACTTGAGGATTACTGCAGATCATGGTATTCTAACGGCGCCCTCTGACGTTGCATGGTTCATGCCAGAGCTGAACGTCGGGGCTGCCGGAAGCGTCCGGATAATGCGGAGGAAAGCTCATGTTGAAAAAAGTCGCCCTGATCGGCCGGACCAATGTCGGCAAATCCACGCTCTTCAATAGACTGTCAAAAAAGCGGATCGCCATTGTCGAAGACCAGCCCCGCATCACCCGGGATTTCATCGAACAGGAACTGGAATGGGAAGGAGTGCGCTTCATCCTGGAAGACACTGGCGGCTGGGATTTCGTCCCGCACCGGGAAATAGACAGGCTGGTGACTGAGAAAAGCCAGCAGATGCTGGAAGAGGCGGATCTGGTGGTACTGGTGATCGACGGCCAGATCGGCGTGACGACCGACGATCTGGAAGTCAGCCGCAAGCTCAGGAAATTGAAGAAAGATGTGATCCTGGTTGTGAATAAGATTGATACGCCTGAGCAGAAGGAAGTCCGGTATGACTATCAACAGCTCGGCATCAGGGACTGCGTGCACCTCTCTGCAGTGCACGGCAGGAATGTGACCGAATTGTTCGAACTGATCCTGGAAAAGCTCGCGCTCTCAAAAATGGAACACCCTGCAGAGGTCGAGCAGATCAAGGTCGCAATCTGCGGAATTCCCAATGTCGGCAAATCCTCGCTCTGCAACCGCATCATCGGCAGGAATCGCTCCATTGTCCACGCTGAGCCGGGGACAACCCGGGATGCCATCGACACTCCTGTCAAATACCGGAAAAAAGAGATACTGCTGATCGACACTGCAGGCATCAGACGCAGGTCCAAGGTGCATGAGAACGTGGAATTCTACAGCGTGAACAGGGCTCATCATGCCATCGACAGGGCGGATGTTGTGGTCCTGGTGCTGGATGCCGAATCCGAAGTCAGCCATCACGAGCAGACTCTGGCCGGATATCTGAAAGACAACTTCAAATGCCTGGTGATAGCTCTGAACAAGTGGGACCTGGTTAAAGACAAGGAGAATACTTACAAGAAAAAGCTCGAAGAAATCGAGCGCAGGCTGAAATTCTATGCTTTTGTTCCGGTTGTCACGATCTCAGCTCTTGACGGGCAGAGAGTCAACAAGCTGATGGACACTGTGCTGGAAGTCCAGGAAGCTAAACAGCATTTTATCGATCCCTCTGAACTGAAAGAGGAAATCCGGCGCGCCCTCATAGTGCAGGATCTTAGCATCAAGGGCAAGGGCCTGATCGTGAAAACAGTGAAGCAGTCTCCCTGGAGATGCCCGACTTTCGACATAGGCACGAATCTGGTGGAAAAAATGCCTGTCAATGCCAGGCGTTATTTCGAACGCATAATCAGGGAATTGTATCCGTTTGCAGGCTGCCCGCTCAGACTGATTTTCAAGTAAAAAAACTATGATTCTATTTCTCTAAGATATTCCGGAAATTTTTCCACGATCCTCTGATAGGCGTCAGAGAGTTCCTCTACGCTTTTCAGATCGACCCACTCCCCTGCCCTGTGCGAAAAATCACCGATCGGTCCCAGTACCAGGACAGGTATCTCAGGGTGCAGACGCTTGAAAACGTTTTCATCAGCTACTGAATACCCCATGTTGAAACCAGTGAATCCTGCTCCGGATTTCAGCTGACTGATCACGAATTTTACAAAAGGATGGTCATGTGGAGTAAGATAAGCATCGCTGTGTAGAGTCGGCCGCAGTTTGCGCGAAACAGTCACTGGCAGAAATTTTCCTGAGACTATCGTTTTCGCAAGATTCTTGGTTTTATACATTTCAGCGATCAGGGATTGAAGCAATTGCTCAGCCCTTTCGATGCTGAAACCGGGTGTAAAAGTCCAGTCTACAGTAATTTCACCGCTTGCAGGGATTGAGAGATTTCCGTCTCCGATCTCGACTTTATTTACGAAAAAGCTGCCTTCTATCTGATTGACAAGCGGTGCCTTCTGCACAGATTCAGGCACGAATCTGAAGCGGTCAATGAAATCCAGCCGGATTTTTTCCAGTTCCAGGATGATTTTAGCGCATTCAGAGGCAGGATTCACAAAGGCGGGATTCCTGGATTCCGACCCGTGCCCGCCTGTTCCAGGCACTCTGATCACGTATTCGCAACGGCCCAGTCTGCCAAGCCCGATAGTCCGGACCCCGCAGGATGGATTGGGTCCGTCTCCCATTTCAGGCACCACTATCGCAGCCACATCTGCCATAAAATCAGATCCTGCCAGAACATTAGCGCCCAGCGAGTAAAATTCCTCGTCGCAGCCGAAAGCCAGTTTGATTTTGAAATCCGGGTCTAACCCGGAAAAAGCAGTTGCCATTACAGCGAGCCCTGCTTTCATGTCATTGGCTCCCAGGCCGACTATGACTTCACGCAGAGTCCCTGCATCAGAAAGTTCAGTTCGTTCAGGAGTCAAGGCTTCAGAGAGCGAAAGCCAGGGTTTGGCAGTCACAGTATCCATGTGGCCATAGAAAAGCAGGGACTTTTTCCATTTCCCCTTCCCCTTTTCTGCAAGCAGATTCCGGCAGATTTTCCCATCCGGGCACCTGTGCACTGCCTGATCAGAAGTAGTGAATCCGGATTTTTTGAGCTGCTTTTTCAGTTCAGCTGCTATTTTTTGCTCATTGCCTGAAAAAATCCAGGTGGATGGATCTGTGCTAATTTTCTCGATCTGAAAAGGGTTTGTGGAGTCTATGCTGATCAGCTTTCGAAGGAGATTGACTGCAGGGTGGTTTTTCATTTGAATATTATGAGGCACTTTTCTTAAGATTAGTGCCCCATATGAGCCTCTAACAAAATGTTTACCTAAGATACAGCTGAAAAAAACATTTTGCAAGAGGCTCAATATTTCAACAAAAACTGCTCATGTAAAGTAGCAGGTTTTGGAAAAAATATTCCAGAGGATAATTTTTTCCAGGAAAATTTCCGGCTGTAAATTTTTTATTAAAATTGAATAATCTGAAAAACAAGTTGAACTGCAATCATAAATAAGATTGTTTGAATAGCCGTCAAAAAATGGCATACCCAATGCTTATATGTAAGATGTAAGCTTTCGTGCACTGCATACAACCTCCTCCTTAGAAGTCCTGCCAGAAGCAGGACTTTTCTTTATAATCTTTCCGTCTCTTTTAACTTATATTGCTTTGCAATCCGCTGATTGGCTTCCTTCATTTCACTATGTTTGAAAACTGCCTTGAAGGCAGAATCTTCGAATTCCACAACATCAGTTTCAACTTCAGCGGAAAAAGCGGTTTTAACATCTGAAAGCCTGCTGATCCTGCACTGGTTGATAGCTTTCACAGTCTGAAACACCACACGGTCTTCATAATCATAGTTGACTTTGTCAGGAAGAAAATTCACAATCAGCACAATTTTTTCATGATCCCTGGAGATCCGGTCTTCGAAGTCAGTGGACAGTTTGATCAGCCTGACCGGAGCTTTTTCCAGGTAATTAGGCCAGGAACGCAGAAAAGACACGGAGAGCTCGCTGAAAACCATGCCCCCATAAAGAATAAAACGGGGCTTGATTTCTTTTAAAAAAACCTCAGGTACAGTGAAATCTTCCGGCTTGTAGCCGGCCAGCTTCAGATCTACTACTGTTTCGCGGCTGTCCCGGTAAACGGTAGTTTCAAAGGTTTCGCCCGGATAATAAAAAGTGTTGATTAAACCCCTGAAATCCAGATTTCTGGAATCCGGTATCGATTTGAACATGATTTTCAGATCTCTGCGGCCTTTGAAGTCTGCCAGAGTGACATTCCCGGCACAGTCGACCGGAGCGCCTGAAGCACTGGTGACTATGTCGAAATTTCTGAAGTACTGGCTGTAGGGAGTGCGGTCCAGGTTGAAAAGAGCTACTCCTGTATTGAACCGGCCTTTGCCAACTGCAGTTTTATCATATTTCAGATAGGCGGGAAGAATGTCTCCTTTCAGTTCCCTGTAGAAAAGACAGTTGCAGGGGAAACCGTCGTAACGGCCGTCGTCAAAATCATGCAGATAATGGTTGATGACTTCCGGGGAAATGAAATAAAGTTTGTCCTGTTTTTCATTTCTGGAATTACAGATCCCGATCAAACCGCTGTCATTGGTCAGTGGAATTCCCCAGGCGAAGTCAGTCAGTCCGCGGGCTATCACATCCAGGTAACAGTTTGAGGAGAAGTTGCTTCTGCGCAGAAAGAGGCTGGTGACAATGGCCTCTTCCGCGAGTTTCACCGAATCCCGGATCAGGTGCAGACTTGCTTTTTCGCCTGAACTGTAAACACTGCAAAGCTTGATTGAGTGGACATCCTTGAGTTTTTCAGGATACTTGGCTGAGAGAATTGCGAGACCCGCATCGTAATCGGCATGCTGGACAACTGCAGGCACCATATCCGAGGACACTGTTGAGACAGTGATGTTGGTAGCCCGCCAGATCAGATCTGCGGGAACCAGGAAGCGATTTTCGCTTACTGCCACGGCATATCCGCTGCGTTCACCCAGATTCCCGGCATCCCAGGGCCTGAACAGATCCGGCTGTAGAAAATTCACTGAGACTTTAAGCAGAAAATTACGGGGCGACTCAGCCTGCAGTGCGAACAGGAAACCAACTAAAAAAAGGAGCATGGTGATCTGCTTCATTTTGACTCCGATCTGAGCGGCACTTGATACTTCTGATGGGCTTCCAGATCAGACTGCTCAATTTTCGAAACAGGGATCAAAAGAGGCAGGTATGTGTTGTCCCTGAAGGTGATAAATAGAAACTCAGTTTTCCCGGCAATCAGCCTTTCCACGGTTTTACGGAAACCTTGGAATGACTTGACCGGCTCGCCATTGACACTCGCTACAATTGATTTGGCAAGATCGAATTCGTTGTTCACTTCCAGGGGCAGGATTCTGGAGAGTATCACCAGTTCAGGACAATCAGGTTCCGTATACTCGAAATTGTCGTAATAATAGCGGAACAGCGGATCAGCTTTGGCCTGCCAGTCATCGCCCCAGGTTTCGAGATAATCTCTTGAAAAAGGCTGGAAAACATAGCCGGCAAGGCTGTAATACTGGAAATCCTGGTCATACAGCTTGGATTTCCGTAACCCCTGAACCGGAACTCCGAGTCTGGCTTTCGCCCTGACAGGGAGCTTATCCCTGAGCAGCCCGAATTCGACCTCAGTGCTGATCTGGCATTTTTTTACCAGATAGTTATAACTAATCCTGCCCCAGCGGGAGTCGAATTTTTCATCGATGCCGATTTCAGTTGAATCGATGGAGGTAAGCACATCTCCGGGTTTGATGATCTCCCTGACCGGGGAATATTTACTGACATTGCAGACCAGTATTCCTGTTTCTCTTGAAGTGCCCAGATACTGGCGCTGCGTTTCTGACTGCAGCTGTTCAGTATCGATCAGCAGTTCGGGAAAGCCTTCGTAGTTGCCGTCAGTTACATCAACAAGGAAATGCCTGAGCACTTCCAGTGGAATGAAATGTCCGACGCTTTGCAGATTGGAATTGGCCTGGAAAGCTACACCCACCACTTTGTTGCCGATCATCACAGGGCCGCCGCTGTTACCTGGATTGATCGCAGCGTCTGTCTGGAATGCGAAGTTCATGGATGCTCCGTCGTGGACGTAGAGTCTGTATTCCAGCCTGGAGATGATCCCTTCCGTGTAACTGAGCTTTTCTCCGCCTGTGGGATAGCCTACTACTGTCACTTTATCGTTGAGATCAGGCATCTCGCCAAGCTGCAGCCCAATCAGCCCATCATAAAAAGACAAGTCGTCTGTTTCCAGCAGAGCCAGATCGCAATCATGACCGATGAATTTCACGCGGGCCGGGAAATTTTGGGGACGGTCAGTACGCTTGAGCCAGAGGGTAGTATTGTTTTTCGCCATGTGCGCGTTGGTCACGATGCTGCCGTCTGACAGCACGAAACCGGTACCTGAAGCACCTGAGACCGAGCCTGTGGACCAGGGCTGATAGCAGCTCAGGTTGAGCCTCTTGGCGAAAACCTTTATCACTGCGTTGTAAGCGGACTGCTCTTCAGAAGCAAGCTGGACTGCAAAAATCAAAATTACGAGTAGAATCTGCTTCATGCTGCTCCAGGATTTAATTTGTTAAATACTAATTCGCCGGCGGATTAATTGCAAGTGCCGCCAATGTTTATGATATACTTATGACAACAGAGTCTCTATGGAGGAATGAAATGAAAATGCTGCTTCTGTTTACCCTCGTCTTACTGCTGAATCTGCCGCTCTCAGCCGACGAATTTGAAGACATGATCAACCAGTACAATCATAAAAAGAACACTCCTGAAGTAGCATCTGACGGGAAAAGCCAGGCTCCATTCTCCGGGAAAAAAAGTGATGATCGCGGATTCGGCATTTACATAGACGACAGCGGGGCATCCCACTGGATTTTCTCCTTTGACAGCGATTCACATAATCCATCTCCCTGGCCGCACCCCAGCAATCACTCTGATTATGACCTGAACGATGTCATGCATAAATACGGCATCCACAACGGAAAGATTGTACCATTGTATGCGGAAAAATCGCGGATCGGCATGGCGCTTGTCACTGGGGACCGTCACGGGCTGACCGAATGCCAGGCAGTACAGATGAGATACGAACCTGGAAACATCGTAATCAACGTTCCAGTTGACGAACACTTTAAAATGCTCGATGATGTTCAGATCTTTGCCTTGCAGAAATCGTCTGTTGACAGTTTCCCGTTTTACCGGAAGGACCGGGAGGGCGGGAATGCCGGGGACCACGAAAAGAAATAGATTGTCCGTCAGTCTTGATAAATAACTTTGAATTTAGTCAACTGGGCTGCGTCATTTTTGATGCTGACCCTGATGAAATCTGCCGGTATCTCAAGATTCCAGATGAATCCGGAATTGTCTCCCACTTCCATTGTGCAGAGCAGGGTATTGTCCCCGTAAATTCCAGCACAAGCTGAACCTCCTGCATCATTCCATTCAATCTGCAGGAACCGGAGCTTGCGGCCAGGCTCAAGCTCAAGGCTGAGGGACTGTCCTGGCAGCAGCCATTTGCCGTCTTCAACTCTGCCAGGTGCTTTCCTCTGATAAATATATGGTTGCTGGGCACTCTGAAAAAGTCCAACTGAATCCGGAGGCAGGCTGCCAATCTGGCTTTGAGCCTGTGTCTGATTCCAGATCCCGGTCTGTGCAGGATTCTGATTCTGGTTCCAGCTGCCTGTTTGATTCCATTTGCCTGTCTGGGCAGGACTCTGATTTTGATTCCATTTACCGGTTTGGCCAGGATTCTGATTTTGATTCCAGGTCCCGGTCTGTGCAGGATTCTGATTTTGATTCCAGCTGCCTGTCTGATTCCATTTACCTGATTGGGACGGGTTTGGCTTTTCGTTGTCCGAACCAAGCACAATCGAAGATTCAGAAAAGATAAAGCTCAGAAAAATCAAGGCAGCTGCAATTTTATTCAAAAGGCCTCCGTTATTCCGGCTCAGCATTTTTAATTTTGTCGCCGTATATCGTGCTCACATTTGTGATCAGAACCGGATTATCGCCAACTACAATTCTGACTTCTGACACAGATCTTTCTATTTCAAAAACAAGAGTGGATTTAACAGATACTTCCTTAGTGCAGAAAAGTTCATCATCTATATAAATCTCTGCCATAGTTTTCTCGTCTGCATTGCAGTCCACGGAAAGCAGTCTGAGAATTCGGCTTTGATCCGCAGAAAGAGTTAACGATTCTCCTGGTGAAATCAGCCTGGAACTGCCTTGTGGGGCAGAAAGCGACCCGGAACTCTGAGCTCTGCTTCCAGACTGCAGAGCTCCGCCGGAATCGGACTGTCCAGTCTGCGAAGGTTTCTGGGTCTGGTTGCTGCTGCCGTTTTGGCCGTCCTTGGCTTTCTGACCTTCCAGCTGCTTCTGGCTTTCCAGTCCTCCCTGGCTATAGGGACCCTGCTGAGATTCATTCCCATTTTGGTTGGTGATCCCGGTCTGCCCCTGATTTTGAGTCTGATTGTTCTGCTGTGTCTGATTTTCGCCCGCGTTCTGGCTGGGCTTGCTGGTCTGATTGGAGTTTGCTGTCTGAACAGCAAAAACAGCAGCAGTTATCAGCAGGACTGCCCAAAAAATAAAAAATTTCATGACTCCTCCTAGGCGGATCTTTATCGGTTGCTTATTTAATTATTGCATTATATTAATTTTATTCCAAAAAGACCTTTTGTCAAAAAAAATAAATTATGTTATATAAGTTAATAGAATTAAGAAAGGAGCAGGCCATGCTCAAAGAAATCAAGCAGGATCTGGAAAGCACTGATCCCTTGTGCAGGAAAGAGGCACTGGTCAAGCTGGTAAAAGCCCATGACATCAAGGAAAACATCAAACGTCTGAAGCTGATGGAATTGATGAAATCCGACCAGGATCCGGTGATCAGAGAAGAAGCCGCCAAGTTTTACAACATGATGTTCGGACATGATGGAAAAGCAGAGATTATTGTTTTAGATCCTGATGAAATGGCGAGCGAAACCCCTTCCCTGCCGGCTTTGGACGAAGCACAAGTCCCGCCTCCAGAACATACTGAAATTGCCGGAAAAGAATCCGAAGAGGAATGGGAATTGATTGAATCTCCTGATTCTCAGGATATCCTGGACCAGAGCGATCTTGAAGATGACGGGGGACTGACTGAGGTAGAAGAAATTGATGAGGAAATCAAGCCTGGAACTCTCAACCTTGATGAAGATGTTTCCAATGTAGAACATTCCTGCGAAGCAATCGAGGGAGATAGTGTGGAACAGGTTGTTGATGAAATGACTGGTGCAACCGCCGAAATAAGACATAGCGATGATCCGGAAACTGAAATTATTGAATCGCCGGGTTCGGAACAGGCTGCCGAGATCATTGAAACCGTGGATCAGCAGTCTGAGGCACTGATTGAAGCGATGAATGTGCAGCCGGTTGAATTCGGAAAAATCGATCAGGATACAGCCAGGATCGGAGAATTTTCAGAGGAGCGGCAGACCGAGATTTTCAAATCCGGTTCAGTGCTGGAAAAAACCGACATGCTCAGGGCCATTGAAGACGGCAAGATCACTGTTGAGCCGGGCTGGCTTTCCGGTCTTCTCAGTCTGGAAGAGGACATTTCCGTGCTGGAGCAGCTCCTTTCATGCATCGGCAGAAACGGGCGAACCGAAGACGCCGAGAAAATACTCAGCTTTCTCTCCCACAATGATCCCCGCATCAGGGCAAAGGCCATCGAAACGCTCGGGAAATTGAAGAACGAAAAGTCCTACAACTACATTGTGATCAGATACATGGACGAAGACCGGGGGGTCAAAGCTAGAGCTGAAGCATTTCTGCTGTCCCTGGGCCGTAAAAACCTGATGGAGATTCTCGGTAAAATGCTTTCCTCAAGCCGGAAGTTCAACATCATAGCCTCCACTTTCCTTCTCTCCCGCATGGACACCCCGGAGGCGAAATTCATGCTGCTGGGTGCCATGAAAAAACGTAAATCCGAAAAGAAGAACAAGAGTCAAAGTTGAATTTGAAGATACCCTGATGAAAAAAGAGCTTTACCTGATCAGGCATGGAATGTCCACTGCCAACCAACTGGGCATTATCCAGGGTCACGATGATTTTCCTCTTGCTGGAGAAGGCATCAGGCAATCCCGGCTTCTACAGCAGTATTTCATCCGTGAAGGAATCCGTTTTGACCTTGCCTTCGCTTCAGACCTGAAACGGGCGTCTGAAACCGCCTCTATCGCTCTCGCTGGTCTGGACATATGCTGCTGCAGCGAACTGCGTGAAATGGGGCTTGGTGTCTGGGAAGGCAGGAAAATCAGCGAGGTCAATGCCGACAGTGAACAATGGGAAAGGTGGCTGAACCGGCCCACCCAGATCGAAATCGAGGGATCCGAGAACATGGAATGCGCTCAACAGCGCGTTTTCAGCTTCATCGATGGGATCTGCAGGAACAGATCTTTCACACGTGCAGCATTTTTCACTCACGGCGGGGTGATCTGCCTGTTCCTTGCCGGAATCACAGGGAGCCACCTGGACCTGACCTGGAAATTCGGCCATCAGAACTCTGCTTTTTCAGTGGTGGAATTCGATTCCTCATATTCCCTGCTGGGTTTCAACCTGCAGCCCCATCTGGAATCCGCCTGAAATGGTTATTTTTCAGTGAAAATAAAGGCGGCCAGGATAGCCGCCTTTATAGATCTTTAAGAGTTTTTAATCCCGCTCGCTTTGATGAGCTTCTTAATTTCCTTTGACTTCCCCTGTACCAGCTGCAGGCGGAGTGCAGAGCTTCAGAAAATCGGGATCTTTCCAGAGCTTTTCGAAATCAGGATCAGTCGGAGCAAAGACTTTGAGGCTGGAGCTGGAGGTCTTGGCTTTGATGGCTTCGTCGTTCAGCTTGATCGCCTTTTCCAGGAATGAGAGGGCATTGGTTTTGTCTCCCATGATGGAATAGCAGCAGGCGCAGTTGTAGGTGATGTTCTCGTCGGCTGGGCTTGTTTCCATGCCTTTTTTATAGCAGTCGATAGCCTTCAGATATTCTTCGTTGCCTTCCGGAGTTTTCCCCTGGGCGAGCAGTACCTGGGCTCTGCCTCTATGAGCATCCGGCAACTGTTTCTCAGCTTTTATTTCAATGATCTTGTCAAACATTTTGATCGCATCTTCGTATTTTTTCTGCTGCAGATAGATGTCGCCTTTGTTGAAATAAGCCTTGGCTTCGACTTCAAGAGTCGGCTTCAGTTCCAGACACTTGTCATAAGCTTTGATGGCTTCGTCAAATTTTTTCTCGCTCTTGTAGCAGAAACCCTGATAGCGGAATACATCCGGGTTAGTCGGGTCGGCTTTCTCGATTTCAGCTAGTTTGGCAAGGGCTTCATCGTATTTTGCTGCGTCCATCAACTGGTTGGCTTCATCCATCAGAGAAGTGGCAGGGGCGGCAGGTGCAGCAGCCGGAGCAGTAACTGCAGGAGTAGTTGCAGCGGCGGGAACCGCAGCTTCAGGAGTGGAAGTGGTGCCGTCTGCAAAGGCGGCAGCGGTAATCAAAGCAAGCATCAGCATGAGAGCGATCTGTTTCATTCGGTACCTCCATTTTTTTATTCGAAAGAAAAAACTTTACAGCCGTTTTTTGAGCTAAGATCAGTTTCCTTTCACTTCGCCGGTTCCTGCGGGTGCAGGGCAGAGTTTCTTGAAAGCCGGATCATCCTTGATATTTGTAAAATCCGGATCAGCGGCGATGAGTCCAAGCAGATTGAAGTTTCGTCCCTTTTCTTTAAGCAGTTCTGCATCAGCGGCCAGACCTTTTGTCAGGCAGTCGATGGCTTTGGCAGCATCCTTGATCAGGGCATAGCAGCAGGCACAGTTGTAAAGCACCTGTGGATTCTTGGAGTCTATCGCGATTGACAGGGAATAGGCATCTGCAGCTTTCTGATAATCTTTCTGGTCATAGTAGAATTTACCGGCAGCATTGTTTCCTACCTGAGGATTCAATTTGATCAGATCAGGGAGTGCTGCGAGGACTTCGCTGGTTTTTCCCAGGGCTTCCAGTGCTCCAATTTTACCGATGTTTGCGCCTGCCAGAATATTCGGATCCTGAACTTTCATGTCAATGATCACTTTATCGAACATTTTCATGGCATCTTCCGGCTTCTGGAGGCTGAGATAGCATTCACCTTTGTTAAGGTAAGCCTTAACCTCAACGTCCGGAGCAGGTTTCAATTCCAGGCATTTATCGTAAGCTTTAATGGAATCTTCGTATTTCTTGAGATTTACATAGCAATAGCCCTGATAGCGGAAAATGTCTGAATTTTTGGGGTCGAGCTTTTCGGCTTCAGCAAGTTTGGCCAGGGCTACTTCATAGCTGGACTGGTCCATCAGCTTGTTGGCTTCATCGATTAGAGCTGCAGCAGGAGAGGTCGCAGCTGGGGCTGTGACTGCAGGTGCGGCGACTGCAGAAGTTTCGGGGGTTGCAGCGGGCGTTGCCGGAGCGGGTGCGTCATCGGCCATTGCAACGCAAACCAGCATGGTCAACATCAATAGCAGTGCGATCTGTTTCATTTACATGCCTCCTAATGAAAGTTTTAACTAGTGGCCAGACACTGGGTTATATTACAACTCAGGCTATAAAATGCAAACCCAAAAGATTTATGCTGGTGAAACAGCATGGTTAAGGGTCATTAAGAAAAATATACCGGTAACCGCAGTGAACAGGAAACTGATACCTGGCAATTCGGGATTGCATTATTTTTTCTGAACATACTCGATCTTGAGTCCTGAGAGGTAAATTTCAAATTCCGACAGGCATTGCTTGATTTTTTCCAGATCGCCCTTGACTGCAGATTCTTCCAGAAGCTGTCCGATCTCTGTAATAAAATAGAAGCCATAACCGCTTCCAGATCCCTTCAGGTTATGTCCGGACGTTCTGATGAAAGCTAAATCACCTGTTTTAACAGCTGCCTTGAGTTTGGGGATCAGTTCGATTTTGCGCTTGAGAAAATCCGGGATAAGTTCGCGCAGAGACTGGTCGATCCGGATAAGATTACTTCCTTCCGGTTCAGAATGGGAAAGGTATTTGGAGATGCATTTCAAAAACGGTTCCATTTTTATCGGTTTCAAAAGAAAATCGTCGAATCCATGAGATTTGATGCTTTCCTGAGAATTATTAAATGCGTCTGCGGTGAGAGCGATTACTGGAGTTTTAGAGGCTCCAATCAGATGTTCCCAATCTCTAAATGCATGAATTGCAGTATAACCGTCCATGACCGGCATCTGGATGTCCATGATCACCAGATCGAATTTCCAGATTTTCAGTTTTTCCAGCGCTTGCTGTCCATTTTCTGTAATTTCCAGCTCAATCGGAAAACCTTTGAAATAGACCCTGATCAGAAGCTGATTGTCTGCCGAATCTTCAGCCAGCAGTATCTTACCTCTTGCATGTAACTGAAGGTCATCCTGCGGGAAGCTGTGAACTGGCTCAGGTTTGCTGCCGGTAAAATATTCTTTGAGGAGCATGTACAGTTTCTTTCTGGAAACCGGTTTGATCACATTGATGCAGTCCGATTTCAGCGAGCATTCAGAACAGCGGAAATAATTACCGCTTGAATTCATCATGATCAGAGTGCCGGAAAGTTTGAGTGTTTCGCGGAAATTTATCACAAACTGACGGCATTCATGTTCAGACGGTGGTTGTGAAACAAAAACTATGTCAATAGCATTCCCTTTAGCTTTTTCTGACACCAGAAAATCGATTCCAGCAAAGATGGAATTGGATTCATACACAAGAAATTGGATTTTTTCCAGATGCTCTTTTAAAAATTTACGGCTGTTCTGATCCTTTTCCACGAGCAGAACTTTAAGCTTTTCAGAAAATTCTTCCAGTATGTTGGGGCTTAACAAACCGCTCGGACTTTTTTCCAGTTCAATCGTGAAATAGAAAGTGCTGCCTTTACCGATCTCGCTTACAACCCAGACTTTCCCGTTCATTTTCTGGACCAGGTTTCTGGTAATAGAAAGTCCGAGGCCTGTTCCACCGAAAATCCGTGTGACTGATGAGTCGGCCTGCCCGAACCTTTCGAAGATGCTTTCTTTCTTGTCCTCAGGAATTCCGATCCCTGTATCTCTGATGGAAAAATTTATCCTCACTTTTTTCTCAGTGTCTTTCTCGCGGATGACTTCCAAAACAATGCCACCGACTGCAGTGAATTTTACCGCATTCCCGAAAAGGTTGATCAATATCTGCTGAAGCCTTGCAGGATCTCCGATCAGGGAGACCGGAACATCTTCATGGATGAAATAGCTGATCTCCAGTCCTTTCTTATGAGCCTGGAAGGCAATTATTTCTACAGTACGGTCGATCAGTTCTTCCAGATTGAAATTGGCTTTTTCGAGCTGCACATTTCCGGATTCCAGGCGGGTCAGATCAAGTATATCATTGATCAGATTCAGCATGGCTTCCCCTGATCTTTTCAGGATGGAAAGGTATTCCATCTGTTCACGGGTCAGATCAGTTTTGACGAGGAGATCTGTCATTCCGAGCAGAGAGTTCATGGGAGTGCGAATTTCATGGCTCATCGTAGCCAGGAATTGACTTTTGACAATGGCAGCTGTTTCAGCTTTTTCCTTAGCTTTAATCAGTTCTTCTGTTCGTTCGGCCACACTTTTTTCAAGATTGTTCCTGATGTCTTCCAGTTCAGTGAATTTCTGCTGCAGCTCTCCTGCCATTATCCTGAAATTCCGGATCAGGCTTGCCAGCTCCAGTGTCCTGGATTCCGGCCATTCCAACGAGTCACTCCTGAAAATCCGGTCAGGAAGATTATGGGTGAATTTTCCAAGTTT
This sequence comes from Candidatus Wallbacteria bacterium, assembly GCA_028687545.1. Taxonomy (NCBI): domain Bacteria; phylum Candidatus Walliibacteriota; species Candidatus Wallbacteria bacterium. Next base: position 55,528 of record JAQTZZ010000018.1, on the reverse strand, counting down.
GGCGAGTGGTGCAGAGATAGCCCTGCCCAGTGTACTCGAAAAGATAAACGAGATAAAAATCAGTACTGTCATGAAAAACAAATTGGTCAGGTAAGTAGTGTAAAAGAAGTTGATGAAAGGTGTGATCGGCATTTCCACTGAAAGCTTCCAGCCTGTGGCCGGGTCGATTTCCCGTTCGAGATAATACATGGATTTTTCCCAGCGCATGAGCTGTATCGGTGAAGCCTCGAAAGGAAGCCAGTGCTTTACTTTATACAGTGATCCGTGAATCTCGCCGCTTTCCTGCAGATTGAAGCGAGCACCCGGCTGAACGTCTTTCCGGCTGCTGATTATGACGAGTCCGGAACGATCCGTAACCGTGGCTTTCAAAGGCCATTCAAAATGTATCTGATTGATGAGGTGGCTGAGATGCTGCGCTTTTACAGTGCTTACTACTTCCAAACTCTCGCCGTTACTCAATGTGATCGGGAGTTTGAAAACAAGAAACGGTTCCAGCTTTGCGTCCAGCTTTGGATAAATTTCGCAAATTCCAGTGGAGGATGAACTGCGGAACAGTTCCGAATCCAAGATAAGCCTGCGGATTAAGATTTTTTCTGATTCCTGAACACTGGAGAAAAAATCCTGCAGGTCTGAGGGCGGTTTTCTAATGGCGACGAAATCGATCCCCTCAGCCAATTCGTCAATCAGGCTGAGGTTATTGCAGATTTCCGAACTGCCGCAACATGAACAGGAATCAAGAGTATGGCTGCTGATCGATTCGATGATCTTAAAATGGTTCCTGATCCAGAAGTTGATGGAATCAGAATATTCAATGAAGTTGTCTTCGAGATAGATATTCATTGCCTCTTCGGTTTCGATCAGTTTCTGCCGACTGTATGCCACCATCATTACAAACGCCGGGATCACAGTCAGGGCTATCAACAGGTCGAATAAAGCGTCATGGAGATGAATGGTTCTTTTTTCCTTTCTGGATATTACACTGAAATAATTGTAAAAAGTAAGACCCAAACTGGCGACAAGTGAATTAAGCAGTCCGTTGATCATCATTTTCAGCAAAATGATGGTTGTGACATGGCTGCCCATGCCAAGTATGAAATGGTAGAAATAGACCGCACTGGGCCACCCGAGCACGATCCAGAAAGTCAAGTCCATCAGCAGCAGGTTTGGGGAGTGGAACGTGTTTTCTTCACCATCAAAAAAAGAAGAGCAAAAAATCTGATTGAAAAATCTGATTAATTTGCAGGAATAGGCTTTCAGAAAGCAGATAAAGGCCAGTTCTCCCATGAAAATGATAAGTGCAAAGGGATGTCCCAGGAGAGGTATGGTATATAGATTGATTAGAAACCCGCTGAAAATTCCGGGCAGGATACCGAAAATAAAAACTATCAGAAGCGAGGCGATGCTTCCAAAGAAGAAATTGACACCCATGAAAAGCTGGAGATTGAAAAAAGTCCCGGCTAATCCGAGGGTCAGGAGCAGGAAAAAAAGAAGATACCGTTGTTTTGCCATCAGATTACCAGGCCGGGAATTTCCACAGCCAGAATGCTGATGTCGTCTTCAGCGACATTTCCACCCCACATTAAAGCGAGATCGATCAAACAGCTGATCTGCCTATCGGTACTGCCGGTGCAGTTTGAAAGCTCTGAGATCAGTTTGTCAGAGTTGAGATAGGCATTTTGAGAGTTTTTGACGTCTGTAAGACCGTCCGAGAAAAAAAGCAGCCTGTCACCAGGCAGAAGAGTCATTGATTCGTTAATGTAGCTGGTATCCGGGAAAAGACCGATCGCAGTGCCGGTTGCCTGGAGCAGGTTGACGCTTTCGCCTGATATTTTCAGGATGCCTGAATGCCCGGCTGAAACGTATTGAAAACTGCGATCCGGCAAGTTGAGCACACCATAACTGAGCGTGAAATACTGCTGCGTTTCCATATTGAGCTGGAAACGTTTGTTCAGCGCTTCAGCTACAGAGCCGGGATTTTTAAGGTCTATGTCAGCACGTCCTGGTGTGAGTACATTGCTGATCATGACCGACAGAAGCGACGCAGCGACTCCATGGCCGCTGACATCTGCCAGATAGAAAGCTATTTCATGATCTGAGATCGGAAAAATGTTGAAGATGTCGCCTGCCAGATCCTCTGAAGGACGGAAGTACTGAGAAAAACTGATGCCTGGAATCCTTAACTCCGGGTTCGGCAGCAGAGATTTTTGCACTCTGGCGGCTGCCACTACATCATTCTTGATCTGCTTATAAAGGGAGTTGAGCTCGTTATTTCTGGACAGCAGGGATTGTTCCAGGTTGATAATCCGGGCACCGTTGCTTACCCTGAGCCGCAGTTCCGAAAAATTCAGCACCGGCTTGCTGACGAATTCATTTGCTCCGGCATCAAGGCCTTCCACAAGAGCTTCCTTGTCGGTTTTGGCTGTAAGCAGGATGATGTATGTGTATGAGTCCCGCTTCTGCTGCCTGACCCAGCGGATGAAATCTATTCCATTGGTTTCCGGCATCATCCAGTCAGTGATCAGGATCGAAAAATCCTCTGTCAGGAAAAGCCGCTGGCCTTCCTCTGCGCTGGCAGCGGTGATAATCGGAAAACCCAGATTGCTGAGCCCTTGCTTGAGCAGCATCAGCATGTCCTGGTCATCGTCTATCAGTAAAATTTTAATCATAGTATCTCTTGAAAACACTATCATAAAACCCGAACATTTTCCATGATGGAAGGCGGAGTCTTCCTACTCCGCCTTCCTAGGCATAATTTACAACTCCTGTGGTGAAGTTCCTTGGATTTTCTGGCTCATAATGAATCTGTAGCTCTCCCCGAGCAGACAAATGCACTTGGCTATGTCTCTCTCAAAGATGTTCAGATTCTGTTCTGCCCATTGTTCGTTTTTGTCTTTGTAGCTTTTGCGCAGTTTCAGGCTGAAACTGTCTTTGTCGTTGTTCGTTTTTTTCCAGATTGAAATGTCCATCAGACCGTCTTTGTAGCTTGCCATCGGCTTGTTTCCCATGTTCCCTCCTTTGTTGTTCGCGAAACATTTCCCGATCCAGTTCACCTCCCTGCGTCTGGAGTCAATGCTTCACCTCGCTTTCATAATCGATTGTGATACCGCTAATCTGAATCACATCTTCCCTGACTTCAATCCAGGCTGACTCAATTGAACGATTAAGAATCCAGACTGCTTTGCCACTGTCTGCTTCCTTTCGCTGAAATGGCTTGCCGTTCACGTATAAAATGCCAGCCGCATCTCCGCCTGCATCATGCCAGTCCACCTTGATCACTGACACTTTTCTTCCAGGCTGGACAGCCACAGCGAGCCTTGCTCCCGGATAATACCAGTTCTTTAAGGTCAGACTTTTTGCTGTCAGGGGTATTGGAACGCTTTCAGTTTTGTAATAGCTCACCTTGAAATTCAGGATCAGCACCAGGCCCATGAAATTAATCTTTCCGCTCCTTCCCTGCCGCTCAACTTTCCAGCTGTCTGTGGCGGACTGCACAAGCTTAGTTCCGCATGATTCATCATCCACCATCAGCTCAGCGCAGGCATTTCTGGTGACTGCCTGCCAGATGACTTCAACATTCTTCACTTTTTTCGACTGGTCCAGTTCGAAACAGTAGGATTTGAACGGCGAATAAAAATTGAGTTGCGCCAGATGTTGAGCGGCATTCTGATAAAACGAAAGAATCCAGAGAATTAAAAACAATCCTCCCATCCTACCTCCCTGCCATTCGCAAAGGTATGCTTTTCCCGGCATATTCATTGGTGCTGTCGCAGATTCCGCCTGGTTTGTATAGTTCGTCCATCAGATAGGCCTGCCAGTCGCTGCACTGGGAGAAGATCGATTGCCAGGCAGCGACTTTGGCACCGAGATAGGCGAACTTGTAGATACGCTGCACAGATTCAGTGGTGAGATCCAGAATTGTGTCTTCCTCAAAGAAGCCTTCATCGTTCAGGATCATTTCGATTGCAAAACGTTCGCGGTCTTCTGCTTGCGAGATCAGATCCGGAAAAGCCGCGACATAGATCGGGATCAGAAATACCCAGGCTGGCAACATCTGAAAACCTCCGTAATTTAATTCAAAACCAGACCTTGCGGTCGAAGATCCGGTATTGCACTGCTTCAGCGACATGTTCGAGCTGTATCCGGTCGGAATCAGCCAGATCGGCAATGGTGCGGCTGATCTTCAGAATTTTGTCATAGGCTCTGGCAGACAGCCCCATGGTTTCCACGCAGCTTGACAGGAGCTTTCCGGATTCGGCATCAATGCGGCAGTATTTTTCGATCTCACGGCGCTGCATGCCGGAGTTGTATCTGATTTTCCGGCCCTGAAAACGGGAACGCTGAATGCCCCATGCTCTCCAGACTTTTTCCTTGATCTGAATCGATGAGTCACCCTGGGGTGCACTGACCAGTTCTTCCGGAGATAGGCGGTTGACCTCCAGTTGCAGGTCGATCCGGTCCAGGAGCGGGCCTGAGAGTTTGCCCATGTAATGCTTGATCTGCAATGGGCTGCAACTGCAGTGCCTGAATGAGTCGAAATAATAACCGCAGGGACATGGATTGCAGGCTGCGACAAGCAGAAAATTGGCCGGATAAGTAGCGCTGCAGGCTGCCCTGGAGATCGTGACTTCGCGTTCGCCGAGCGGCTGTCGCAGTAGTTCAAGTGTGGAGCGTTTGAATTCCGGCAGTTCGTCCAGAAACAGGATGCCGTTATGTGCCAGGCTGACTTCGCCAGGCTTTGGGTTGGAGCTGCCGCCGATCAGACCCGCGTCTGAGATACTGGAATGAGGAGAACGGAAAACGCGCTCAGAGATCAGGTATTTATTTTCAGACAGCAGTCCGCAGACTGAATACAGCTGTGTGGTCTCAAGCACTTCATCGAAATTCATCTCAGGCATGATTGTAGGGAGCCTCTTGGCAAGCATGGTCTTGCCGGATCCGGGAGAACCGACCAGTATTATATTGTGATATCCGGCTGCTGAAATTTCCATGGCTCTTTTGGCAGTTTCCTGGCCCTTGACATCGGAAAAATCCGTTTCTCCGAAAGTTTCCTTTTGTGGCAGTATGGCAATGTCGTTTTCAAACGGCAGGAGTTTTTCTTCACCGTTTAAAAATGCCACTAGTTGTTTTAGATTTTTTACCGGATAGACGAGCAAGCCTTTGATCAGGCAGGCTTCATAACGGTTAGCATACGGCACGACTACCCTGGTGACATTGTTTTTCAGCAGCTGGATCAGCATCGGAAGCAGTCCGCGGACAGGCCTGACTTCACCATTGAGAGAAAGTTCCCCGAAGAAGAAGTAGGACCGGATTTCCTCTGACTGGACCTGGGCAGTTGAAGCCAGAATGCCAAGCGCCATGGGCAAATCAATGCCGCTGCCGTCTTTGCGGATAAAGGCAGGGGCCAGATTGATTGTGATCTTTTTCACCGGGAATGCAAAGTCCGAATTTTTCACTGCTGCCATCACCCGGTCGCGGGCTTCCCTGACCATCATGTCCGGCAGACCCACAATCACGAAATTAGGCAGACCGTTCTGGATGTCCACTTCCACTTCAATATGGTGAATGTTCAATCCATCCAGTACTGCCGAACAAAGTTTGATGTACATTTTCCCCTCTGCTTTTAATATTCGAATCTAAAGCATGGGGAATGCCATCTGCGAAAAGCACAGTATTCAAAGGTCCTTTAAGGTTTCAAGAGTAGAATCAAGTATCTTTTTGAGACTGTGGGGTATCAATTTGAGAGAAAATGAGAACCGGATTCATTACTTCCTGAACAAATCAAAGACAGAAGAATATCCGCCTTTTTCAGCCGCTGCCCTGACTTTACTGAATCCGCTGCTGTAAACACCTTCCTGATGCTCCATGAGAATACAGCCCTTTTCGTCGCCGATCTGGCGGAGCACCTGCCAGCGCACCCATTCACAGATCCCTTCCTCGATCTCGATATCTGAAAACCCAGGATTGACAGTATGGATAAAATCGTGGGTGTATTCATGGGCCAGCACTCCAGCGAGCAGTTTTCTCGGCAGGCTGGACTGGACGAAAATGTCGGTTTTGCCGCCTGCTTCGGAAAAGATGCCTAACGGAACTGCGTCCTTCTTAATGTAATTGAGCACTGAGGCCATTGTTTTCAGGTCTGAAAGGCTTGCAAATTCAAGCCTGTTGAGCTCAGCGATATTCATGGAATAGGTTTTGGATAAGAATCCTGACACCAGGGCGTAAACTCGCCTGACTTCCTGAATGTCGGTTACTTGGGTTTTGGAGCAGTCCGGACAGATGGCTCTTCCATCTGAAAGTAAAGTCCCGGATTTTCCTGCAGGGAGTCCGCAGACACTGCAGCGTGAGCTTTGTTCGCATTCCCGGCAGTAGGAATAATCGAAGATCTCGTATTTATATGATTCCTTGATCAGTGGAAGTCCGCAGCTGTGACAATATTTTACCGTTTCCAGACACCTGTCACATAAAAGATAGAGCCCGGTCTGGCTGAGATTTCGGGAAGGCCGGCCGCAGGCCTGGCATTTTTTAAAGTTTTTCACGCATTCCGGACAGTAATAAGAATGCTTTTCTGTTGCCGGATCCGTGAAATCCATATATTGACCAGGCAGCAGAGCTCCACAGAGAGTACAGGATGGCCGCTCCTGCAGTTTCTGATAGCATGAATCGCAATAGTTGTGACCGTCGAAGCCGACAGCTTTTTTGAGCGGGATTTTGCACAGTTCGCAACGCAGGCAATTCTGATAACAGTTCTGGCAGACTTTCAGGTTTTCCCTATCCCCGTCTTTCTCAAAAGTGTAATACTCCCCTTGGATGACAGTCCCGCAGATGAAGCATTCAGGAGATTCGGCCCACAGGCTGGAGCATTGTAAAATCGCCAGCAGAAAAAAACAACAAAACTTACAGAAGCGCAGGTTACTCATTTTCTTTTTTTACCGGGTACAGAAGGTCTGCTGAAAACCTCAGATCCTGTTTGGCTTTGCCGGAATCTCCCTGCAAGGAATCCACCCTGCTGCGCAGCACATAGGCAGGTCCGAAGTCCGGATCCATGCCGATGGCGCAGTTGAGATCCTTGAGCGCTTCTTTGAATTTTCCCTTGCGCAGAAACAATTCTCCCCTTAGATAATGGCAGAGTACTTCTCCTGTTGCGCCAGGACGCAGCGATAAAGCAGAAGTGCAGTCCGAAATTCCTGAATCCAGATTGCCGAAGCTGGCATAATAGCGGCTTCTTGCATAATACGACTCTGCAAGCTTGGGGTTGAATTCAATAGCTTTATTGAGATCAGTCAGAGCCTGGGTGGAATCATTGAGTTTCAGGCAGGTCAATCCCCTTGACGCATAACCCTGGGAGAACATGGGGTAAATTTCAATGGCACGGCTGAAATCACGCAGGGCTTCGCGGAATTTACCTTTTCTAAGAAATTCAAGCCCCCGTTCATGGAATTCAATGGCATTTTCGGCGGTAATGGCAGTGTCCAAAGCGTATTTTCCGGTCCTGTATGCGCTGGATTCATAGTTATCAAGAAAAAAAGCCACTCCTGAACTGAGACAGGCTGTCAGAATTTCCACAGTAGATGGTTTGACGATGATTTCCGGAGTATCCAGGTGTGTTGAGAACAGCGAATCTCTCAAGGCTGGGCTGAGCTCAAAAGCACCAGAAAAATCGGATCTCGCGTTCCTGTATTTCCCGGTACGCTGCAGTATCAGACCGCGGAGCAGATAGGCCTTTGAAGTGCGGATTTCAGCCAGAGCCTTTGAAAAGTAAGACAACCCCAGATCGTTGTTTCCCTGCAGCAGAGCATCTTTACCTTTCAGGTAATAATCAGGTGCCGCTTCCAGATTCGCATTTTTCAGCGCTGCTGCTTTGGGTTCAACCGTGTTTTCGATTGTCAGGGCTGGGCGCGTGGCAGCAGCATCAGGCTGAACTGGCTGGGGTTTTTCCGGTTTGACCGGCAGAATCACCGTAGGTTCTGGTGGAGATTCCGTGTTGAATAAAGCGTAGCAGGCACAGATCAGAATTACCACGCAGCCAATAATCGCGTAAATCATGCGGTTAGATTGATTAACTGCGGGTCGCGGAGCCGCAATTTGAACAGGCGGCTCAGCTGGCAACTCAAGAGCGGCAGGAGAGAAACCGTCATCAAACACTGCTTCTGATGCACCCCCGTCCGGCTGAGCGCCCGGTTTATCGAGCGATGATAATATTTTCCGGGCTTGATTGAGGAGGTCTTTTGACTTCCCGTCCGGTATGTGGGAAAGCGCGAAAATTGCCGATTCAAGCTGGGGCCTGTCGCCTGACAGCACCATCTCTTCCATGATATGCAGAGTAAGGTTCAGTCCGGATTTTGAAAAAAAACCTGCTGCATTTGCCTTGACACGAGGATCAGCATCCTGAAGAAGCGGGACGATCAGTTTGTAGATTTTTTCAGATTTGAGCTGCCGGGCGGCTTCAATTGTATTTGCCTTGACTCTAGGGTCCTTGTGATTGAAAAAAGGGCTGAGTTGATCGCCATCGTCGGCTGTTCCAAAGCGTCCTACGCAGCTGATCAGTGTAGCGAGCACAAACGGGTCCCGTTCTTTTCCGATTGTTTCAAAAAGCAGATAGCGTGGCAGTTCCACCTGATTCGCCAGCACTTCTTTGAGGAAGGAGATTTTCTCCTGGGGATTGCCGGATCTGAGTGTTTTTGCGATATCGGTTTTAGGTGAATCAGGTTGAACTGTGGTCTGAGGCGGAGCTTTTTTCTCCATGTGACGGCTGAGCAGCTCCAGATATTTGCGGGCCATTGCCCTGACATAAGGATCAGAGTCGTTGAGGACTACAGACTTCAATTTCTCGAATTTCTGCTCGTCGGATATCTTAGTGTCAGCCACAAAACGGCGCAGATTATCCGATCCGAATGTGTTTTCGCTTTCCGCTCCGGGATTGGGCATGTCTGTTCTCAATTTTTAAATTCCGAAATCGCTTTCTCGGTCAGCTCAATGCCCCTCTTATCGCCGATTTCTTTTCTGATCCGGAGTGAGCGCTGAAAGTGGGTGAGCGCTGAGTCGGGGTCGTTCTTTGCTTTGTAAGCCAGTCCCATGTAATACAGAGTATAAGCTGCCGCCCAGATGTCGCCCAGTTCTTCTTTGATATTCAAAGATTCACGGTAACATTCCAGGGCCCGGTCCGGGTCTCCCTTGAAATGGAAGACTTCACCAATGTTGTTCAGGACATATGCCACTGAAAGCTCGTCCCCGATCTCGTTGTAGATTTCACTTGCGTGTTCAAGATAAGGCAGTGCTTCGTCGTATTTGCCTGTATTGATGCAGTTCATTCCCATGTTGTTGTATGCGTTGGCGATGCCGATCCGATTTCCGATCTTTTCATGCAGGTCCAGCGATTTGAGGTAATATTCCCGGGCTTTCTGATAGTCGCTGCGCTCTGATTGGATCAATCCCAGATTGTTGAGTGACTTGGCCAGACCGATTATGTCTCCTGTTTCCTCATTGACGCGCAGGGCCTGCAGATAGTAATCAAGAGCCTTGTCATAATCGCAGCGGTTGTGATAACAGAGTCCGATGTTGTGAAGGCATTTGGCTTCGCCCTTGCGGTCTCCTATTTCCTGGTTGATTTCAAGTGCCTGGCAGTTGAATTTCATGGCTTCGTCATACAGTCCTTTCTGCCAGCAGAGTCCACCCCGGTTTTCGAGGATCCTGGCTTTGAACCAGCCGTAGCTTTTAAGATCGCTAAGCTTTTTCAGAGAGAATTCCTCCAGAGAATCGAGGAGAGTCGACCAGGTTTCCACATCCGACAGCAAGTGGCAGGCATTAAGTTTTTTCAGAATCAGTCTGCTGTAATTCTCAGCGTCAAAGTTGAATTTACTTAGAAAATAATTGATGATTTCAACCATTTCGGCGTTTTCACCGGCAATGTCCATGGCTTCAGCATATGTCTCCAGAAATTTTATCAGCTGGTCTTCTGGAAGCAGGCCGGGTGTTTTTTTCAGGCAGGACTCCACAATTCTAAAATACTTGAGAGCTTCCCCGTTCTGATAATGGCTGTATGCCATTCTCCCGGAAAGAGCGGCATAAAGTGTAATCTTCCCGGAATTCTGGGCTTTATCATAATGATAATAAAGTTGCTGATAAAGCTCAGCGTGACGCAGGGTTTCGGTTTCACCTGGATCCAGCTGGAGTTCCAGCCAGGAGGCGGCTTTCCCATGCAGTTCGATCTTCTGGATGCCTGTCAGTTTATTGTAGATGACATCGTGAATGATTTCGTGAGTGAATTTATATTGATTCTGCTGATCAAATTTGGTGGCCTGATCCTGCATGATGATGCTTTTATCCACGCAGAGATTCAGAAGGTCTTTCACATGAAGTGTTTTTTCCAGACTGGCGATTCCTTCCAGCGAGAATCGTCTCCCGAAAACTGAAGCCTTTTTAAGAAATCTGATCACATCTTTGCCAAGATGTTCGAGCCTTGCCTGGATCAGCATTTCCAGTGAAGCAGGAATTTCCAGGGTATCAATCTCATCAGCATTTATTAAGAGCTTGTTTCCCACTTCACGGATAATGCCTTTTTCATTGAGGGAAATGATCAATTCCTCGATGTAAAATGGATTTCCCAGCGAAATTTCCTCAATCACCTGGAAAATCCGTTCTGGAATTGAATCGGCTTTGCTGAGGATGTTTTCCACCATCCTGCGGATCAGGGGTTTTTCCAGTTCATGCAGAGCCCGTTCAGAGAATCGTTCTTCAGGCAGTTCCTGTTTCCTGTCATGCCATTCGGGGCGCGCATTGCAGAGGAAGAACAATTTACCATGTACCCATTTCAGCAGATGGCTGATCAGATTCAGGGAACCCTCATCTACAAAATGAAAGTCTTCCACCAAAAAGAGGATCGGGTTTTTAGAGCTGATCGTAGTGAAAAGATCCTCAAAGCCCTTAAAAGCCATTCTTGCTAAGAATTCCGGATTTTCTCTCAGCAATTTGATGGCATCTGTTTCCTGGTATTCGAATCCGAGCAGGCAGGAAAATACTTTGGCATATTCCGCCAGTTTTTCCTGTTCAAAGTCAGGCATGATTTTCTGCAGGTAATTCAGGAGATCTGCTTCATTCTTCTTTTTAACCCGTGAAAGGAGATAGACTTTAAAGACATGATAGTTATTGGCGACTGTCGGATTCAGAAAACATCTGGAAACAAAGATTGTCAGCTCTGATTTGTGACAATACTGCTCAAATTCAAGCAGTAATCTGCTCTTTCCGATACCTGCAGTGCCGCTGATGATCGTCAGATGAGGGTTACCGCTGTCGACTGTCTCATGAAATTTCTTGATGCAGTATTCCAGTTCTTTACGCCTGCCTACAAAGTCCGGATAATTTCCCAGCACTCTCCGCATCCTGACTTTCTCCTTGCCGATCAAGTGAAAGGAAGGCATTTTCAGATTTTCGCTGACTGTGATCTGATTGTAAGGTTTCAGTATGAATCTGCCCTTGAGCTGACGCCCTAGTTCGAGGCTGATCAGGGTTTTACCCGGACCGGCATTCTGCCCGAACCTCACTGCAATTTCCTTTGCGAGACCGATGATGTCGAACGTATTTCCGATGAATCCTTTTCCGACTTTGCCGGAATGGATGCCGACAGAGAGCGACAGGCCCGGGCTGATCAGGGAGCGCAGTTTTTCCTTGATTTCAATGATCATCTCGTGCATTTTCAGTGCGGCATAACTGGCATGCTGAGGATCCATATCCGTGCTTTTTTCCAGGCCAAAAGCGGCTCTCAGGGAATTCCGCTCGAATCGGATTACAGTACCCTCTTCGTCCTCAATGATTTTACGCAAAGCCTGGAAAATCTTACCCAGGGATTTGTATTTAGTTGCATCTTCCGGCTGGGCAGAGGAATCATTTATTTCAGCGTACAGGACTGTCAGCTGTTTGAGCTCTTCAAAGAGTTCGGACTGCACTGGAGCGATTTTCTGGCCGCAACTGGGACAAAAATAGACATCCGGGTTTTCAGATCCGCAATAAGGGCAGATTTTCCTGGGTTCGTTGAGAGCAGCTTTGCCCTTGAGCATGAACATGTCCACCGAGGAATTTCTGACTGTGAGGGGTTCCATCATTTCCAGCACGAATCTACCTTTCAGGGATGACACCAGGCCATTTGAAGTGAGAATTTCTCCAGGGATCGAGCAGCTCTCTATCAGCTGTAGAACGCGCTGTTTATGACGGATGATCTCAGAGATGTCTGGAGTGAGCGTCTTGAGATCAAGGCCGGTGGAAACAATGATTCGGCAGGAGAGACGGTGAGATTTGAAGTCTGAATCGTGGCGGTTGTAATCATTCACTGAATCCTGAATCTTCATGGCTGAATAACAGGCAAAGATGGGGTCAAAATCCAGCTGCTTGTCACGCCCGAAAACGGCAAAAACCAGTTTGCCGTCAAAGATCAGGATATCACCCTGGTCACCTTTGATGATGGTGGTAAGCTTCTCCAGAATGGAGTCGGCATGGCGTTCGAGGACTTCAGGTTTACTGGGGCATTCCAGGCAGGCGAACAACAGAGACAGATCATCCAGCTGTTCTGAGATGTGTTTTTTATCCAGGATCAGACTGTACCCACATCCAGAACAGAACTGTAGATTCTTTTTATTTTCGGTTTCACAGACCGAGCACTTTTTCATATTCATCCCCTGCCGGCGTTCCGCATTACAGGAATCACAAAATCCCCCCAGAATGGGACGCCTTGATTTGAAGCTCACGCTTCTTTATAAATTATATCAGAATATTCTGTGATTTTGCATTTATAAAAAAATCCGGGGAACAGTCAAGTTCCCCGGATTTGGTTTTCAAACAGCTGGATATCAGTAATTAACGCAAGTGCTTTCTGTCCCGATATGGGAGCAGCCGTATTCAATGTACATGTAACCTTTATCGCCCCAGCTCGCGCCCCATGAATTCTTCATGATCCAGCAGCCTTTCTTGCCCTTAGTATCATCCCATCCCACAAGGATCACTGCATGATTCATTTCACCGGTGTTGTTGTGGTTGTAAACACCGCCGGAGTAAAACTGGAAGCTGAAATCCGCAGTCACGCCGGTTACGATCGGGCCATAGGTATAAATAGCCTGCTTGACCGCAGCCTCATTGCTGTCAACCGCGGACCAATCTTTGATTTTATAAGTTCGTGCCACATCGCGGCACTGTTTCTGAGCCTGCTGATAAGGGATTGTCTTTTCGTCTGCGCAGCCTTTTTCCTTGAAGTACTGGAGTGCATCAATGTAACCGCCGTCGCAGGAATAGCCCTGCGTATTGCAGTCCAGCAGGTCCTGCTCTGAAAGATCGATGATCGCACTGTCCTTGATGGCAATCGCTGACTCGAATATACCGACGCAGCCGAATGCCCAGCAGCTTCCGCAGGATCCTTGATTTTTGACCGGCGTGGTGCCGTTCTGGGCTCTCCAGTCGAAAGTGGCGGGAAGTTTCAGGTCGTTTTTAACCGTCAGTTTTCTCATGTGCATGAGACCATCTGCATAGTCTGGCCGTTTGAAGCCGCAGAGAGTTGCCAGAGGTATTCCCTTGGGTGCAGCATCCATCGAAACAGTGTACAAGGAACCTTCCTGCTCGGCTAGTATCGCCAGGTTTTGCACGAGACCTACCAGGTCATCAGCTGCAGCAGGCTGGATGCTCAGAAAAAGAGAGAACAGAAATACAGAGAGTAAGATACAGACTTTCATTCTCAATGCTCCTTTCCTTATATACTTACTTTATAATATTACTCCGGGTTGATGATCATGTAAAGCATCAAAAAACATCAAAATGCATCAACCGTGGATAACTCAAAAAAGGAGACCAGAGGTCTCCTTTTGCTTTTATACACAGTCCCGCTTCGCAGTGCAGAGGATCTTCGATTACGGTCCGCTAGTAGACCGTAATCAATGTTTTCCAACATACAAACTTACAAACCTACTAACTTACCAACTTCTTGCATAGAACCTGCCGTCACATGAAACATAGTTTACAATGTACTAGTATGTCAGGCAGACAACGTCATTGCCGACTTTGGAACAACCATATTCGATATACATATAGCCTTTGTCACCCCAGCTCGAACCCCACGAGTTCCTCAAGATCCAGCAGCCTTTCTTGCCCATCGTATCGTCCCATCCCACCAGAATAATTGCATGGTTGATTTTGGTGTAATTGTGGTTATAAACTCCGCTGGAGTAATACTGAAAGCTGGAGTCAGCCGCTACATCCGATGAGACAGGACCGTATTTGAAGATGGCCAGCTTGATCTCATCAGTTGTAGGATTTACAGTCGCCCAGTCCTTGATTTTATATGAGCGTTCCACATTTTTACATTTGCCGACTGCTGCCTGATAAGGCACGGTTTTCTCGTCTGCGCAACCTTTATCTTTGAAATACTTCAGAGCATCCAGCCAGCCGCCCTTGCAGCTATATCCCATGCCGTTGCAATCAAGCAGATCCTGCTCTGAGAGGTCCACGACCACAGCATCCTTGATCGCTATCCCTGACTCAAAAATTCCTACAGAGGAAAAGGCCCAGCAGCTGCCGCACGATCCCTGATTCTTGATCGGGGTGCAGGCATTCTGGGTTCTCCAGTCAAATTTATCGGGAAGCGCTTCTTTTTCGAGGGTCAGTTTTCTCATATGTTCAATGGCATCAGCGTAATCAGGCCTCTGTAATCCGCACAGAGTTTCCAGAGGAATCCCTTTGGGAGCTGCATCTGCAGAAACTTTGTACATGGAACCTTCCTGCTCGGCCACCAAAGCCAGATCCTGCAAAAGGTTGACCAGGTCATCAGCTGCAGCCGGGGTGTTTTGAAGCAGAGTAAAAAGAAAGATGAGAAGCAAGCTAAAAACTTTCATGCACAATTCTCCTTTTCATTTTTCTGTATCCACATTATCTCATAAAACTGTTCCTGTAAAGTTACAATTGTGCAACAAATTGTTTTGCACCAGATTCCCATCACACAATTCAAGCTATGATTAATAAATGGATATGAAAAAGGAGGCCTGTCGGCCTCCTATAGTTTCAGTTCAAAGCATCAGAATCAATATGTCACGCAGACATTATCTGATCCGACTTTGGAGCAGCCGTATTCGATGTACATATAGCCCTTTTCGCCCCAGCTTGTACCCCATGAGTTTCTCAGGATCCAGCAGCCTTTCTTACCCATACTGTCATCCCAGCCTACCAGGATGATGGCGTGATTGACACTGGAATAGCTGTGATTGTATACACCGCTGGTATAATACTGGAAGCTGGAATCAGCGGCTACGACCGAGGAAACCGGGCCGTATTTGTAGATTGCCTGCTTGATGGCGTCAGTCGTGGCATCGACAGTCGCCCAGTCCTTGATCTTGTATGTGCGGGAAACATTCTTGCAGGTGCCGTCTGCAGCCTGGTAAGGCACGAGTTTCTCCAAGGAGCAACCTTTGTCCTTGAAGTAACCTACGGCATCAAGCCATCCGCCGTTGCAGCTGTAACCGTAACTGTTGCAGTCCAGCAAGTCCTGTTCAGCCAGGTCGACCACATCAGAATCTTTGATCAGGATCGCAGATTCAAAGATTCCGACAGAGGCGAATGACCAGCAACTGCCGCAGGAACCTTGATTTTTGATAGGAGTGCAGCCGTTCTGCGCTCTCCAGTCATATTGGGCTGGAAGAGTCGCTTTCCCGACAGGCGCTTTTCTCATATGCACAACTGCATCCCAATAGTCGGGTCTTTTCAAACCGCAGAGTTTATCCAGCGGAATGCCGTTGGGTGCCGCATTCGTTGAAACCTGGTACAGGGAACCTTCCTGCTGGGCAGTAATAGCCAAATTCTGCAGCAGGCCGACCAGATCCTCGGCTGAAGCGGTAGGTACGTTCAAAAACAGTGAAAACAGAATCACAGAGAGAAGGATACAGACTTTCATTCTCGATGCTCCTTTCCTTGAATACTTGTATACTTGTACTACCTAGATACTACCCCACTCACCACAGCATGTAAAGTTACAATTTGTTACAAATTGTATCAGATTATTTCCCGTTGACAGGTTTTTTCTCAGGTGCTTTATGTCCGACATTGAGTGTTTCGATCACTTTGTCTGTCAGATCAGTGCCGCCGATGTAGATCACGTTCTTCTCGACGATTACGCTGAATCCTTCCTTGTCTGCCACGGTTTTCATGACAGTTTGGATTTCAGCCTTGAGTTTGTTGAATTCGTCGCTCTGCAGATTCTGCATTTCCTCGTCATATTTCTTTCCCATTTCCTGAAGTTCCATCATCTTGTTGTTTAGGCTGACTTCCTGGGACTGCTTCTGCTCTGTGGTGAGAGTGCTCTCTTTGGCCTTGTATTCTTTTTCCATGTCATCCAGAGCTTTCTTACTCGCTTCGAATTTCTTCTGTCTCTCCTGAGCCTTTCCCTGGAGTGCCTGAGAGAGCTCTTCGGTTTTATAATAGGACTGCACAATCTTCTGGAAATCGACATAGGCTATCGCAAATGGAGCAGGTGCTGCGGCTGGAGCGGAAAAAGCGGTAATCGAGAACATGAGAGCGATAAGTACCAGCAGAACTTTCATTTTGGACTCCTTGTGCAAGTATGAATTTGAGATAAAAGGGATGGTATAGTATTTAAATTGGTTTTGCAAATCGTATCTGATACAGCTTGAAAAATAAGGGTCGGCCGCAAGGGCCGGTTTCAAATCGACCCTTGCACTGCCCGACCCTTACAAGTGGACTAAAGCCTTCCGCTCACGAACTGCCGCCAGAGCCTGCGTCCACGGGTTTCCACATCGTCATCGATGCCGTAACGCAAGAAATGATGCTGCAGATTCCCCATGTCACGGAGCAGTATCGTCTCAGCCTCGCGGTTGAAGCGGGGATCTATGGCCTGCGGAAAGTCGATCAGTTTGATGTTGCCTTCCCAGTACAGGACATTGTAGGCAGAGAGATCGGCGTGGATGCAGTTCTGAGACAGCATCAGCTCTATATTGTCCATCAGCCGCCAGTAAAGGCGTTCCGCCTCTTCCCTCTCCAGCGCCACATCCTTGAGCTGAGGAGCGGCCGAATCAGCGCAGCCGATGTGTTCCATCAGCAATGCTCTGCCTGTGCATCTGACCGGCCTGGGAATGTCCGCCCCTGCTTCGTAGAGGCCCTGCATGGTCTCGTATTCCTGGCCGACCCAGGTCGCAAGCTGGGCCTCGCGGCCGAACTCCGACTTGTTTTTAATGGCTCTGCCTTCCCGCTTGTCCAGTGTCACCCGTCCTTTCAGATAGACATTAGCCCTTTTAAAGCCTCTGTCGCGTACCGGCTTGTAGACCTTGGCGCTCACCAGTCCGTCCCCGTACAGCGGTGCCGCCTGGCAGCAGTAAACTGTGGCTTCTTTTCCGCTTTTTATCCTGTAACATACATTTTCGATCAGCCCTTCAGCATAGAGCTGTTCCAGCACGCTGGAATCTTCATAATAATCTGACATGATGCGTTCCTCCGGATTTTTTTAATGGAAACTCTTCTGGTCTGTACAAACATCGTGATCCTCCTTGGAAAATTTTTATGTATAAAACAAAAAAGCCACCCTTTCGGGTGGCTTTTGGAATTTCGTTCTCAGATCAGGAAATTAACCAGTGGCACCTTGGAGGGACGTGCGAACGCCGAATGTGGTTTTCTCAAATTTCATCATGACTGTTCCCTCCTTTGAATTAATACTATAAATATTATATCGGCCGGAAAATTAAAAAGCAAGCGGTTTTTCAGCATAATTTCAAATCATTCCCCCGATCCTCTGCGCTTCCTTCATTACATCCGGCTTGTTGGACACGATCCCAGGGCCTCCCAGATTGCCGGCCACAATGCTGCCCAATGCTTCCATGTGAAAAAAGTCTTTCAGCTAGTGCTGGAGATAGTCGCAGATATAGAGGTAGTGCTCTGCCGAATTATCATTTTACGACAAAGAAATTATCCAGTTCCTTATGATATGTGCAGCGAAAATATATTTCATCGCTTATAAGGACCGAGTAATACCTGCCGCTAGCAGGACATTTAATCGCACCTGGATCACGTATGAATTTACTTAAAACATTGAGATTTTCGATAATTTCAGTTGTTTTACCGGGATTGTCGATGAGATATTGCTTAGCAGCATAGGGATAGCTGTTAAGAAAACTTTCGCATGCTTTTTCATCATTATAAAATCGTGCCTTATTATAACGAGGTATGCTGATTAGAATTATCAAAACAGGTACAGCGCATAAAAAAATGATAAAACTCCTTTTTTTTGTCATCTGATGCTCCGAATATTGTTGATAATAATATCTGTATCAAGAGGAAGGATGAGCAGTGGTTCATTGATTTTCCATCTCCCTAAAGTGGAATTGAAGAGTGCGTCTTCGGCAGCCTTTTTAATCAAAAGCTTACGATCACCTGCTAAAAACTTTGAAAAGAAACTTGCATAAAATGATAATGAAATTTGTCCTAATACTTCTCCTTTATTCACTCCATATATGCCATCGCTAAACCAGCCCGTATTATTATAGTCCCATCCCATAATGCATTTTGATTTCAATTTGTCGTTCCAATTTTTAAGAGTTCCTCCAATTCCTGACCAACAGAAGGAAAAACAAACAAGGTCTAAGTTGGTTTGTAAATCAGGGACATCTTCTGGCTTATAATAATTTTGATCGCTGGTTCCAAGGACATGGCTGTCATTCGTCTCATAGACAGCAATGGACGTTGGTATTTGTGGTATAGTCTCAAGGTTCCCGCGCCCATGAGAAAAAATAAAAATGATAGCTGAGTATTTTAATGCTTGGTTTATCTCTTCACGTGTCGGGCTGTAATCCCTGAGTACCTGATATCCAAGCTTATCCAGGCTGTCACAGATTGAATTGAAATTCCATTTGCTGAATGGATAGGAATTAGTGTCTCTTTTTGCAAAAACTGCATAGGCTGCTTTTTTCACATATGCGATTTTGTCAAAATCATGATATTTTGTATGGAAAAAAGGTCCTAAACCCCCTTCTTTTTGAGAATTAGCTAAATCGACCTTGATCACAGGATAATTCTTTCCCCTATAATATATTTCATCCGGTGAAAAATCTTGCGGAATGATAAAAAACGGTTCTGACCTGTAATGCTTTGGTTTTATTTTTTTGCATTGCAAATCTTTTTGCTTGCCATTATTACTGGTCAGCGATGCATTCACGAAATCTCCTTGGGCAGAATCATCAATTACTTCCACATAGACCTTGGAGTTCAATGGGACATATTCGGTTTGATCGATTTTTGCGCAACTTCCACGAAAGAAAACTCTATTTGAAGCCATATAAAAATAATTTTCTTTCAAATTATTTGCTCCGGGTTTACTGATACCTGGTCCTAGCCAGATTGGTAATTCAAAATGCAGGACTTTATCGGGAACTTTGAAATCGAGATTCATTTTTTCAGTTCCTGTTTTTTTCTTCGTAGCTTTTGAGGTTACCGGTGGTGCAGGCAGCGGGTTATAGATAGTGATTTCATAACTCCCATTTGCTGATTGAAAAACATGAGTGTCAGGTCCTGTTTCCATGAGAGAAACATTCATTTCTCCCAACGTGTCCGGACTCAAGAATGAAACCGTCAATTCATCTTGTTGTATAGTGGTATATTGAGAATGGAAAAAGACAGTGATGTCTAATGGATCATTTGAATTTGGGGGAAGTCCTTTATCAACTCCATCGTCTGGAATGAAAATCGGTGGAGATATTATTCTTACACCATTCTCATTCACCAAACACACCGGAAGTTGGTTGTCCCCTTCAACCCAAACATCGGACGGAACTGCACGGGTGCCATAGCTACCACCGTTGATTAAAGCCTTGGCTGTGAGGATAGTATCCTGGAAATCACCTGAGCCGCCTTTGTAAGTCGCGGTGTTACCTGTAAAATTAATAACATGGCCATCACCCTCATTGCCGCTCTCTTCCCATTTCCATTCCTTGATCGAGCCTGACGGCAACAAGGCTGGAGTGTCATCTGTGTAAACTAATGTAGCTGTGAAGGTCTTGCTTTCACCTTGTGAAATTGTTTCAACCATCGGGTCGATTTTGACTTTCACTACTTTGGAAATCTCATCCTTTGCACTGATCACCGTGTCATCGAACCACCAATGATCCTGATTGTATGAAATCTGCTTAGAATAGATGCTAACCACTTTGGCCAGATCCTGGTGGGCAGCCGAATAATTACCCTGCCCAGCTTTGCATTTACCGTGAAACAGATAAGCAGCCGCACACATAATATCTTCAGAAGGATTAAGGGAATAGCTCTGAACTTTATCCAGGCTGGCGATTGCACCAGTATAATCCTGCAGGCCATACTCGCATTTGCCCATCACAAGATCAGCCCGTATGTAATAACTGGGAAGATCACCGGGTGCTGCTCCAAAATCGTAAAATTTCTGGCAGGCGGCTTTGCCTTCCGCAGATCGCCCTTTCTCATACAGGCAATCGCCTTTGAAGATGTAACCATATCCCGCGAGATACAAACCATAGCTGCCTGCTGCGAATTTATCGATCACCTGATCATACCAGCCGATAGCCTTGTCAAAGTCTTTCAGATCCATGCAGACATCGCCACAATAGAGCATGGAAAGCCCTCTATCAATAGTGTCGTTTGCCTCATTCCCGGATACGACGCCATATGCAGAGATCGCCTTGTCAGCGTATTCTTTCTGTTTTTCCAGGTTCCCATTGATCCCACGAAAATCCCGGGCCAGAATTTTACAGTTGTCACCGATGCGCTGGTTCCCATAGGCATTGTAATAATCCACCTGGGTATGATTGATCATGTCCTGCCAGGCGGAGTTGCTTTCCTGATAATAATGCTCTATCTCCTGGAGATTCAGCTGGTCTTCGTAGTAACTGGCTGCGTGGGCGAAGTTGGTGGCTATGCCCGCTCTTGCTCCCATTATGTAAGATCCATCGTTGGGGTATTCGGTTACAAACTGCCTGAAAGCATCGACTGCTTTAAGGCAGTATTCCGCTTTTTTCTGCAGAACAATATAATAAGGTTTGCCTGTCAGATAATCCATGAATCCGATGTATCCGTAACTTTGCCCGATTTCAAATAAGGCCTCATTATTGCGATAATAGGCTGGATAGTCACTTCTCAGTCGTCTATAGATCTCGATTCCCCGCAGATAACATTTTTCCCGCTCTTCCTTCTGATCTGCAAGCAGAGACTGCAATTGAGGAGAACCTGTGGAATATGTGAAGCACTGCCCTCCGTTCCAGAGCGCGTCAGATGCATCAACTGCTGTAGGGAACTGGTCGGTGTATTTTACCCATTCTTCACCGGATTGTTTGTAATAACCTATCCGCTTTTCGTGGTCAAGGCTTTCCATAGAACCCAGTTTTTCGTAAATCCCGGCTCTGTCCTTTCCTATGTTCTGCAATATTACTTGATCATTAGTCAGTTTCCTCACATCATCTTGAAAGGCGATAGCTTTGAGGTAATTATCTTCGATTGCAGGTAAATCATATGTATATATCGCCAATCCGGAAGTGTAAGAATTCCTTTTGTATGGATCCGTGGCATCTATAGCAATGCTTTGCTTATAATTACTGATAGCGTCAGAATATTGCTTCAATGCCCGGTAACAATCTCCGATGTGGTTGTAGCAGCCATTCTGAGAGGCATAGGTTGAATCCATGGAAATGACCTGCTGATACAAACCAATAGCTTCGCTGTATTTTCCATTGTTTCTGGCATCTTCAGCTTTGCTGTAAACTGCAGTTACGTTCGCTCTAATGGGCTTAGGGAAACAATATTCCTGATTCAGCCTGGAATAAAGATCTAGAGCTTTACCGGCAAACTTGCTTTTCTCCTTGAATTCATCCTTTTTCCCGGTTTCGATCAATTCGTGCAGGGCGTCGCTGTAATACGCCGCAGCCAGAACGCCATATTTGCCTATCATCTCCGGGATTCCAGTCTGGTACTGATCAAAGCTGACTTGAATGGAATTGGCTTCAGAGATAATTTTTTTCAGTTCTGCGAGATACGGGGACAGGTCGTGGTTAGGGTCAGGGGATTGAGCACGACACTGACCCTGATTTAAACATTCCTCGATTTTCATCGCCAGGGTGGAAAGGCCACTTTTCTGATTTTCTGTTGATCTATGGAAAAAGTTCGTGAATTCATGGAAAAGATGATCGTCACCAGTTTTCAAGGTGTCGGCTATTTTCCCGCCAATAGAGGTTGATTCGTGGTCGATTTCATCGATAGAGGAGGCATAGATTTGTTCGATGGATTCACTTAGAGATGGGGTTAGGTCGGGTTTTGGGCTGGCTTTGCTGGAACGGCAAGACCCCGACAGTGCTTGGTCTGTGATATGTTTGGAGAGATAAAGAGTCCAGAGGGAAGTATCGATCAGGCTGTTAAGAGATTTGAGTTTGGCCAAACATGAGGCTTGTTCTGAAGAAAAAGGAGATGGAATAACAGATCCCGGGTTAGGATGAAAAGGTGCAGGCGAAACACGGACATCAGAAATCCCTGATTGAAACTGATCGGCCATATTATGTTGGGGGGGGCCATTAAATAACTTGTCAATATCTGCGGAGAATACGCTGCCCTCAAACAAGACTATTAAAACTAAAACAAAAACTGATTTCATCAATGCCCACCTTTTTCTATGCTCTAGTCAAATTTTATCTGAATCCGGGATTAATTCAAGTTACAATCTTGTAACATTTACAGGATCTTTATATCGCTCCCCCGATCCTCTGCGCTTCCTTCATTACATCCGGCTTGTTGGACACGATCCCAGGGCCTCCCAGATTGCCGGCCACAATGCCACCCAGCGATTCCAGGTGGAAAAAATCCTTGAACCAGTGCTGCAGATAGTCGCCGACATAGCGGAACTGATCCGCAGGCGCTCCGCAGGTGATTACAGTGGCGAATTTTTTTCCTTTCAGATCGCGGATCTGGAAATCAGCTGTGACAAAGATGTAGAATCTGTCCAGGAATGTTTTCAGGGGGCCTGTGATCTGCCCCATGTAGACAGGAGAAGCTATGATCAGGCACCCGGCCTGGATGATCTCATCCTTGATCCTTGTGAAATCGTCTTTCAGCGGGCACTTTCCAGTCTCGCTTTTGCAGGTTTCACAAGCCAGGCACCCTCCGAAAACGAGATCATACAAGGGATAAACCGTGAACTGATGGCCTTTCTTTTCAGCGGTTCTGCAGATTTTATCAATGATTTTCGAGCAGTTCCCGCTCTTGCGGGGGCTGCCGTTTAAGGCAAGTATTCTCATGAGTCCTCCGTTATTTCATAAATTCCGGCGATCAGTTCCGAGATTCGAACGGCCTGGCCGTAATCCTTGATTATTTCCTGCCGGTTCAGAATTGTCAAGCTTGATGGGTTTGAAATGAGATTGAGCTGATCGCAAAAGTCCATTTTATGCAAAAAAGAGAGTTTTGCAGGTGTCTCCATTGACGAAAATGTCATTTCCCGTTAAATTACTATAAAACTTCAAAGGATACCGGATGCAGAAAATAATTTTCCCTCTACTCTTCTTGATTCTGATTTCTTTGCTTCAGGTTGATGCCGCAGAGCTCACAACCGAACTCTCTTCAATTTCCAGTGAAACAACTTCTTCCGGCGAAATTTCTACCGGAACTGTAATTTCGAATGACTCAGGTGAAGTGCTCAAGAAAAGTGCTGAAGTCCCAAGGGGTAGGGTGTTGATGGTAGTATCGAACGTCAGAGTGATGCCGATTCCAACTGTGGAAGTCGGAATCTGGGCTGAAGAATTCATGATCCCTTTTCTGGTCTTCAAGTTCTGCAGTCTGAAAATAGACATTGCTTCTCCCACAGGTGGGAGTTTCATCTTCGACAAACTCAGTTTGGATCCAAAGATTGTTTCCTCTGATTCCGCGAAAACAGCAAATGAATTCCTGCTGGCGCATAAGGAGATGATGGATAAGACCCTTGCCCTTTCTGAGCTGAATCCGGACGATTACGACCTGCTTTTCGTTTCAGGCGGCCATTCGGTAATGTTCGACCTGGCTACAAACGAAGCTCTGCAGAAAATCGCCACCCGGTTTTTTGAAAAAAAGAAAGTAGTCGCGGCTGTGGCTCAGGGCAGCGTGTTCCTGGCCGGACTGAAGGATAAAAACGGTAAAAGCCTGATCAGAGGATATCGGGTGACAGGCTTTTCAGACAAGGAAGCCGAATTAATCCAGATCCTCAAAGCCTATCCGTTTTCTTTGGAACAAGCCTTGCGGAAAGCCGGTGCCAAGTATGAATGCGGACAGCCCTGGGAGAATTTTGTGATTACAGACCGCAACTTGATCACCGGACAGAATCCCGGCTCTACCCAGGATACGGCTCGGCAGGCCTGCCAAGCGCTGAAAAAAGGAGAAAGTGTAAAATGATCAGAAGAATTCTCGCCCTGATTTTTATTTATTCCTGCACCTGTGTGGCCTGGGTGATACTGGGTGGTGTGACGTACAACAGAACTTACAATCAGGATACAAAGCTGCGGGGTGAAGTGGGACAGCTCTGGGGTACTGTTCAGGCACAGCAGGCTCCGGATATTTATTATCTTACAAGATCTGAGCGGAAAGTAGAAAACTTTCAGGGATCCACCACCAAACTCCTGACAGAGGAGGTGGTCGAAAACCATCCCTTGAATCTGGACGGCACTGATGCCAGGGTGTGGCTGGGCCTGGAATATCGTAAAAAGGGACTGCTGTGGTACTCTACGTATACAGTCAAGTTTGACGCCAGCTATAAAATCTCGAATTCCACCGCTCAGGCGCGCTTGATTACTTTCGACTATGCCTTTCCGACTTCCAGCGGAATCTACGACAATTTTCTCTTTAATGTCAACGGCAGCGCTGAAAAAAATCTCCGCCCGTCAGCCGGCAGGATAGTCAAGGATTTCTTTCTCAACCCCGGGGAGGGAAAGACAATTGAAATTTCCTACGAATCCAGAGGGCTTGACCAGTGGTGGTACAGGTTCGGCAGCGATGTTTCCCAGATCAGTGATTTTTCCTTAGTGCTTAAAACGAATTTTACAGACTACGATTTCCCTGAGAACTGCATATCTCCTACAGCGAAAGAGCTCAATCAGGGCGGAGCGAACCTGACCTGGAAATATAAAAATCTCATCTCCGGGATCCAGATTGGAGTCCAGCTGCCGCAGAAAATGAATCCCGGCCCTTTCGCCAGCAGAATCAGTTTTTTCGCACCTGTATCCCTGTTCTTCTTTTTCTTCCTGATGTTTGTGATCACGACACTGAAGCGGATCAACCTGCATCCGATGAATTACTTTTTCCTTTCTGCGGCTTTCTTCAGTTTTCATCTGCTGATGTCGTATCTTGTTGATCATCTTGAGATTGGACCTGCCTTCACAGTCTGCTCCCTGGTTTCGATTTTCCTGGTTGTGTCTTACATGCGCCTGGTAGCAGGCAACAGGTTTGCTTTCCTGGAAGCCGGCATGTCACAGTTCGTGTACCTGGTGCTTTTTTCCAGCGCCTTTTTCTTTGAAGGGTATACAGGCCTGATGATCACTGTCTGCAGCATAATCACATTATTCGTGATCATGCAGATCACCGGCAGGGTGGATTGGGAAAAACAACTTTCGATGTATGATAAACGATGATTTCCGGAGGTTATTTTGGAAGAAAATGAACATGGCCTTAAAGAATCAATGGAAAAACTGTCAGATAATCTGACAGACAGTAAAATTCCGGAAGTTTCTGCCTGCGAAGACAGCAGGGAAATTTTAATAATTCAACTAACAGAATTTCTGTTAAAGCCGACTGGAATTTATGTAAGCAGGCTGGAACTGATCTGGGATAATCTCCTCGCCACCCTGCCGGAAAAACTGATCGAACTTGGAGTTGAAAAAATAGTTCAGCCCAGAGCCAGGGTATTAGTACCGATTCTGGAACAGCTTAAAGTAAGCTTCACTGAACCGATTGTTAAAGAATGCATTTACAACCTGCTGGCAGCATTGCTCGATCCCCAGACTTCATCCCGGATCAGCCCATCTTTTCTGCAGACTCTTGCACAGCTTTCGGAAGAGGAACTGCGTCTTCTGAAGTTTTTCCGCATGAAGGAAGATTACATGGCCTATGATGTCGAATCCATGGAAGGCGGAGTGTTCAGGCTCGTGACCCGCAATATCTCGCCCTGTTTTTCGGAAATTTCCTGCAATCCGGAAGTTGGAGCTTTTTTCCTCGACAATCTGGAGCGGATCGGCCTGATCCGGCTTGAATCCAGCGAGAATGAAAATGCTGCTGTTCCCCGCTTTCTGCAGAAAGAAGCCAAAATCGATCCTGACGCTCCGACCAGGGTGGTGGAAAAGAAAATCAAACTGACGGATTATGGCAGAGAATTCTGCACCCGCTGTTCCATCTGATCTCAGTCAATCGGAATTTAACGGATCAATATCCGCTTGTATCAGTCATTTTGCTGATCTTTTCGAAATTCTCAGCAGGTTCAGGATTTATTTTCGAAAGTGCCTGCAGATCCTGGTCAGGGAAAAGGTTTTTCAGAGTCTGGTTGAGTTCGGTTTCATACCCACAGTCATTCCCTGAAATGCTGGATTCCGTGTTAAGCGATGTCTGGCCGGTAGCTTTGAGCAGTACCAGCGACGTTTTCACGTTCTGGTCGCAGATTGAAGGGACTTCGGAATCGGTCGGGACGAAATCCTGGCCCAGCTCAATGGTGTAAGCAAAGCATTTATTCTCCATGTAAGCCCAGTCGCAGAAATCTCCAGAAGCCGGGTAGAGATCTGCCGATTGTTCAGGTGTATAGCTGTTTTCCTTGGCCATGTCCTTGGATATTTTGGAAAGTTTTGCGTCATCTGCGGTATGGATGCTGGAGGTGTAACCCCAGGGATACAGAACCAGTTCGCCGTAACTGTGGAAAGAAATCATGGACTGCATTTTTTCGCGTCTGGCAAGATCACGCAAAGCCGTCAGTTCCGGTTCCGAGAAAGCTGATTTCCCTCGATAGGTGTCGCTGTAGGTGGAGCCTGAGTCTCCGGCAGTTCCCCATTTGGCGTCAGCATTGCGGTTCAGGTCCACTCCGAATGTGCCGTCCTTGTTGTCGCGTCGATTCTTGCGCCAGTCTCCAGTTGTCTGAGTATAAACCAGGCCATCCGGGTTTATCACCGGAACAACCCAGACCGTCCGTTCATTGACTAGCTTGGTCAGCTCCTGGTCGCTGCCGTAACTATTGACAAGTTTGTTGATCAGCGCAAGCGGGACTTCCATGGAAATCCACTCTCTGGCATGGGTAAGCCCGCAGACCAGCATGGCCGGTTTGCTTGCAGCAGTGGAAGAGCCGGTGATCTTGATTGCATATATATCGCGATTCTGGCAGGACTTGCCGATGGATTCAAGCGAGGCAATCTCTGAATGCTGCGCTGCAATGCTTTTCAGTTCAGCTACAAGTGCATCATATTTATGATAGGAACTCGTTCCGCGGTTGACCCTGTTCCTGAGCGGGGTATAAATTTCCTCGATGTCCTGCTTGAGTGTATTGAAATAGATTCCATTGCGCTTCAACTGCCTGATGCCGTTTTCTGTAACGATCGCTGTCAGGCCCTCGGAATTTGCGCCTGCAACATCGAATTCATCCTGAGGAAGCGCAAAAAAAGCGTTGGTCTGGTCATTAGGAATAAAGATTACTGGTTTAGCTGAGATGATCGTTGAAAAAAGACTGAAAAAACAAATAAACACGAAAAAGCGGAGCATACTTCCTCCTGCACTCTTATCTGAATACCTACAGACCAATAGTACAAGCTAAAAAGGAAGAATGCAAGAAAAATATTTTGCTGTTCAGCCTTATTCTTCTTTT
This sequence comes from Candidatus Wallbacteria bacterium, assembly GCA_028687545.1. Classification (NCBI taxonomy): domain Bacteria; phylum Candidatus Walliibacteriota; species Candidatus Wallbacteria bacterium. Next base: position 27,696 of record JAQTZZ010000018.1, on the reverse strand, counting down.
TCCGCTGGGATCACGGCCTCATTGCACTCCACATAGATCAATGGAAAAAGCTTGCCCGGTCCATATGTTCCCGGGAAGGTGGAGAGCTCGCAGTTTTTGACATTGATTTCAGACACATGATTTTTGTGCAGTTCAAAAATTTTGAGCTTGCTCATAAATCACCCCTGGTTCACTTATACTCACCTTTCTCTACCTGATCCTTATATATAGATTCTTTTTCCTGAAATTGCAAATCCGGCAAAGTACCGGATTACTTCAGGAGTTCACCGGAAACTGCATCGACGTGAAAGGTAAATCCATCGGCAGTGCGGTAATGATAGCACGGCCGCAGATTGACCAGGCCGCCAGTCCCTGAATCAGGCGAATAATACCCTGGGGCATAGTCAACGATCCGCACGCTTGTACCATCCTTGACTGAAGCGCAGATTGCTGACCCTGCTTTCTGCAGCATGGTTACAGGATCGGCGAGTTCAGTGCAGCCTTTGGCGCTCGTCTGGTGCAGTTCACGCCAGAGCCTGCGGTAGACGATCACTCCATCTGAGCCGACCAGCAGACCAATTCCATCTCCATCTGTTCCGGAAATTTCCAGGCCGTCTATGATCCGTTTCCAGGAGATGCAGTAATTGATCACTGTTCTCGTTCCATCATTATCGCAAGCGTAAACCGGAACAACGGAGCTGATTTCGGCATCTGGCGGCAGACCACCGTTTTCTTCCACATATTCCTCTGCAGCAGCCAGAACTTCTCTGGGATCTGCGAACCAGGGCTGGAAGCTGTCTGTTCCTTCCAAAATCAGGCGACCTGACTCGGCAATCTGAGCAATGCAGTTTCCTTTGGCACCAAGACTGCGGCCGGAATCGTGATCAGGGCTTGCTGACAGTTCCGGAACAGCTAGAAGTGATTTAGCAGATTCGAAGGAGTAGCTCAGTTTTTCGGAAACAAATACCTCAGCGTTTCCTTTTGCAGTACTTCTGGTCAGCGCTTTCACGTCATTGATCAGATGATTGATTATGTCGTCAATGATGTCGACAATTTCTTGAGTATTGGCAGGAGCAGGCACAGGATTTGGTGGCGGATTGGGTGCTGGATTAGGTGCTGGATTAGGTGCTGGATTGGGCGCAGGATTGGGTGCCGGATTGGGCGCAGGATTGGGTGCCGGATTGGGCGCAGGATTGGGCGCAGGATTGGGTGCCGGATTGGGCGCAGGATTGGGCGCAGGATCTGGAGCAGGACCTGGATCAGGGCCGTTGCCTCCGTAATAAAATTTATCTGCGGTCTGGGCACTCCAGCGATCCTCAAGGCCACCGTTGCATTCCAGGTTGGCTTTTTTCCAGGCAGAGACAAACTGATCAGGGTTTGAATCCGGAGTCAGGCCGCTGATGGACTGCGCAAATATTTTTGCCACATCATCGTCAGGGCCGTCGTAGGATGTCATGTAATAGCCCATCACAGTTTTCAGTCCCTGGCCAAAGTTCGCCTTCCAGATATCTTTAGCAACTGTCAGGCAGGTGGCGCTGATCAGATGTTTGACATTCTGTCCGTTCACCTCTTCCCTGTTGATTCCACCGTTTCCAAAGTGAATGTAGCCGGGAGCTCCATGCCCGGTAAAATAGACGATGTCTACAGGAGAGTCAGGATTGAAGCTCTTTTTCTCCACCTGGGAATTTTCCAGGAAACTTTCTATCTCATAACCGTAATTTTTCAGGCTGTCGCGCAAGATATAGGCGTCCTGATTGGAGAGATTGCCTCCGTCATCTGCCATGATTCTGGCAATACCCTTTCTCACAACTTTGGCGGACTGATCTTTGATAATGATTACGTTTGAATCGGATGCATGCAGAACACTGCCGGCCAAAAAAAATGCCAGCAGTATGAGAACAACTCTCATACTTCCCCCTTATACTCTTAGTGACAGTTATATTTCGAGCGCAGCGAGAAATTTACTGTCACTTTGTCCTATAGATAAATTATATCCGGGAGAGCAAAAGTTTCAATGAATATTTATCAACAAAAAAAGGTTTACCTTGAAATCTTTTTCTGACATACAAAAAAGGGCTGCCTTTGCTGACAGCCCTTTTTGTAATTGATATCAGGCTCGATCAGTGTCCGGAAGCTTCGCCTGTTGCGGCAGGTACAGCCGGAGTTGCCGGTGTTTCAGGAGCAGCCGGAGTGGTTGGAGTTGCCGGTGCTTCAGGAGCAGCCGGAGTGGTTGGAGTTGCCGGTGCTGCAGGGGTTTCAGGAGCAGCCGGTGCAGCCGGAGTTGCAGGAGTTTCGATTTTGGGTTCTGCAGCGGGAGTATTAGCTGCCGGAACTGCCGGGGTTTCAATCTTAACAGCAGCAGGTTCAACTTTTTTTGCTGGTTTTTTTACTGCTTTTTTCACGGCTTTCTTAGCTTTAACCGGTGCTTTCTTTTCCAGGAAAGGTTCGTATTTTTTAGCCAGTTCCTTGAACTGCGTGTCATTGTGCAGAGCTTTGAGATCCGGGTCTTCCAGGAACCAGTTGAGCAGCTGCACATTCTTTTTCACATTGGCGATCTTGAGGCCGAGGTCAAGATTATAAAGCGCTTTTTCCTTTTCACCAAGCTGCACATAGCAGCAGGCCAGATTATAATAAGCGGCATCATGTTCTACCGGTGCGAGTTTGGCGATCAGTTCGAGATCAGCAGCTGCTGCCTGGTATTCGTTCAGATCAAGGAAGTAAAGTGATCTCTTATAAAGGGCAGAAACATCCTTTGGATTCTGGTTCAGAGCCTGATTGATGCTTTCCAGCTCCAGCGGTTTGGTCAATTTGTCCACGATTTTCCTGGCAGCTTCACCCTCGATCAGTTTGCCTTTCTCGTTCACTACTTTGAATTGCGGGACTGATTTGAGCTTATACTGCTTGGCAACCGGGGATGTCCAGTCGATTCCCTTGGTTTCCGGGCGGTTAATATTTACTTCAATGATATTGAGGTCCGGGTTTGTTTCAGCGATTTTTTCCAGCAGCGGCTTCAGTGCCATGCAGGGCGGGCAGAAAGGGCTGTAAAAATCGATCACATTCAGTTGACCTTTGACCACGAATTCCTTGAAATTGACCTTGTTACCAAATCCGATTTCCTTGATGTTGTCAGCGCAGAACGCCGGGATTGCCGACAGAATGAAAGCGGCAAGTACTAAACAAACGATCGATCTCATAGTTGCTCCTTTTGATAGATTTGTGTGAATTATACTACAGGGTAATTAACTGTCAATACTCCTTCAAAAATCTCTTCCTGTCTTCAGGCATAAAAACACATTTCGGAGTGATCAGGTGGTCGCCGAAATCGGCATGATACCAGGGATTGAGGTAAGAGTCGGTGGTGTTTTGCAGCAGGTGGAACTCCTGCGCCGGTTCAGACCCCTGTCCGAGTAAAAATACCTGTTGTCCTGTTTTTTTATTTACTGCTTTGTCCAGCACTATCACTGCCTGCCCTCCTGTTCCGGCAATGATGAAGATGTCACCGATCTCCAGATCTGTTTTTGGGGTAACTGGAATCAATTCCTGAACAAGAGAATCTGCATTGGTATTGGAGAAGACAAATTCCATGAAATCTCTGAAATTTTCGTAAGTTCTGGATTCAGGGGCTTTTGGCTCCCAGTTAAGCTTTTTGAGGAAGAAAAAAGGTCTCTCACCTTCCTGCCATTGACGCAGGTCCACTCTCTTGCCTGTATTCAGTTTGAAATGAACAGCCCAGAAATATTCTTGAGAGAAAAGATATTCAGCATAGAGGTACTCCAGAGATTGGGCAGCCCCGTGTGATCTGCGGTCACCGAAATCAAGGTCGAGCACAGCGAAGTGAATGAATTTATACCGATTCAGCTTTCCATCAAATCTCTTGACTGGAGGAAATCCCTTTTTCAACGGAAGCCAGCGCAGCCATTCTTCAAATGAACCGGCTTTTACCTGCACTCTTTCGAATTCTTCAGGAGGCAGGATCCGAATCGCAATTGATTCCTGAGAATCGTAATTGGAATTCCAGAAGTAAACCGGTTTCTGTCTTTCGGCAGACCAGGAACTGGTCAGGTAAAAAAACAGTGGAATTAAGTAAAAATATCTCATTTTAAAATCGAACCTGCCTTCCTGAATCTATCAAAAAACTTACTTTTTTGCACCTTTCCGGGCAGCGATGATGATCCCGGCAAAAATCAGAATGATTCCGGTCATCTGGATGGAATTAATCTGATCCCTGAACAGAAAATGGGCGAAAATAGATGCCAGCACAGGTTCTCCCAGGATAGTCAGGGCAACCATGCTGGCCTTTAAATGCCGCAGGGCCCAGTTGAAGGCAGAGTGACCGAGTAATTGAGGTATCAACGCCATCAGCAGCATGAAAACATATGAAGAAGGTCTGTAGCCTGTGAAGCCTGCTCCGCTGATCAGGCAATAGAAAAGCAGAAATACAGCTGTGCTGGAATAGACAATGGTGGTGTAGGCGAGGATATCCATCCGCTCGCGCAGATTGCTGCCTACCATAAGATAACAGGAAGCCATTACAGCCCCGCACAATGCGAGAATGTTGCCTAAAAATACATGGCCGCCTGCAAACGCCAGCTGCCCGCCTGTCAAAGCGAGAATCACGCTGCCCGCAAATGTCATGATAATTCCCAGCAGAACTTCGGTGACAAGCTTCTCCCTGAACAGCAGAAAGGAAAACAGGCTCACGAAAATCGGGTTTGTGGTCACCAGAACGACGCTGGTAGTGACTGTTGTGTATTTGAGGGAGGTGAACCAGGTCAGAAAATGCAGCGAAAGAAAAAAGCCGCCGAGCACCGCCAGTTTTAAGTCGGTTCTGGAAATCTTTTGCAGCCCGACTCCTCTAATGGCTGCGATCAGGATCAGGATGCAGGAGGCAGTGCCTACCCTGTATGCCGCGATCACCACAGCCGGCACATCGTCGCAGTATTTAGTAAAGATGGAAGCGAGCGACACCGCGATGATTCCGGTCAGAAGAATCAGCACGGTTTTAGCGAGATTCACTGCAGGCACCGTTCAGAAATTTATCCATGAAATTGGAGAGACCTTGAGTGTAGATGTCACCTGATATCTGGAAGCCTGAGTTGTGGTCGCCGGAGATCGGAAGAAAAGCCTTGGGTCCTGATGCTTTGGCAAAAAGAGCCTGGCCCATCGTGAACGGTATCATTTCGTCCATCGGACTGTGGATGATCAGGACCGGGCAATGGATTTTTTCCAGGGATTCAATAGTGTTGTAACTTACCCTGCAGAGCATCTTGACCGGCAGAAACGGGTATTGCTGCCTTGCCATTTCCTGAATGGAAGTAAAAGTTGATTCCAGGATCAGCATTCCAGGATTCCGCAGCGCTGCAAGTCTCGCTGCCACTGCCCCCCCGAGCGACTGCCCGGCTATGATGATCTGATCAGGTTTGAATCCTCGCTCGGACCCGAGAAAGTCCCAGGCAGCCTCAGCGTCGAAACCAGTTCCGCTTTCGGAAATCGAGCCTTCACTCAGACCGTAACCACGATAGTCAAAAGCCAGCACAGTCAGACCCAGTTTGTGAAAGAGACTGATGTTTGGGAGGCAGGAGTGGAGATTCGCTGCATTTCCATGGCAGAATATCAGAGCAGCCCTGGGCTGGTCGCATGGCACAAGCCAGGCGGAAATCCTGACCCCATCGCTGGTTTTTAAGAATATCTGCTCGAATTTTAAGCCCAGTGAAGATGGATCGTCACCTTTGGAGCGGTTGGGAAAATAAATCAATCGTTCCTGGTAAGAATATATGAAAATGCAGAGCAGAAAATAGGAGATGATCAGGATTTTTAATAGAGTCCAGAAAAACATGGCCCAGTTCGGCATCATTTCTTCCTGATCAGGGAATAGGAAGTGGCAAGAAATTCCGGGCAGTAGGAACGCTTGGCCTGACGCAGGCCTTCGACTCCCATGTCCTGCTCCCTGTTGATGAATTCGTAGTTATTGAGCAGATATTCCGCTGTTTTCCAGTTGATGGCCTGAGAACAGCCTTTGATTTCCATATCAGTCTTTTCAAAATGAATATCTGCGGTATTGACATTTAAACGGTCAAAAATTGAGAAAGCAACGATTTTATCCCCTGCAAACATAGTCAATCCATCCAGGCCGAGATCTTCATAAGATTGCAGTGCCCGGCGCAAAGCTCGATTTTCTTCCAAGACACCAGGATCGTTGCAGTTTTCTGAAAATCTGCACCAGATTTCGGCCAGTCTGAGGCATTCATCGAAAAATTTTCGTTCCAGTCTCTCCACCCTGTAATCCGGATTGTTCCGCCTGAACTGGGACACCAGGTTTTTTTTCTTCTGAAGTTTAGAGCCTTTAAGTTCATAAAGCTTTTTCAGATTATAGATATAATCACCCAGGTTCTCGTCGATTTTCAGATCAAAAAAATGCTCAAAATCAGCTCGATTGCGCTCGATCACATCCAGAGCCACCAGAAAATAATTGCCTGATTTCCCCTGTTTTTGCAGGGCATCGGACATTTCAACAAATTCCTCTAAAGCGAAGGGTTCCCCAACCGGCATCGTTAAATAATCGTCGTGGCCGTCATAGATCAGCAGGCGGTTTTTGTACAGATTCCATTTGATACTGTAAATTTCACCCCAGCAGTATAAATTGGCGAAATTATAATCGCAGAGCTGGGGATTGGAAGCTACCAGTAAAGGTTCAATGGTATGCCGGTCCTTCAGACTGAATTCATGAAAGCAATCTATCTGCAGATCATTCATCAGGTGATTCCAGCAGCATGGGAGTAAATTTTTCCATCACTTTGAACCCAAGGCCTTTATAAAAATTACTGGTCCCTGGATTGGCGATCAGCCCGATCCAGGATACACCATGAGATTTGAGGTGGCTGATAATGCATTCCATGATCATCATGCCTAGTCCACGCCCTCTAAAACTCTTTGTCACCATCACATCCTGGATATAGGCGTCTGATATCCCGTCAGAAATCGCCCGGCCCATGCCGATCATTTTTCCGTCACAGAAAGCCCCCGCAAAGCAGAATGATTTTTTTATCACATCATCGATCAGATGCATCTGAATCCGCTCTTCCGGTTTCCACCAGTTCTCTTCTACGTAGAGCTGAAAAATCTCTTCTCTGCTGGCCTCTCTGATGATTCTGACTTCTAATTCCAAGCTGCCCCCAGTTGATCAGGCCTACTTTTTACCCCCCTTCCAGGAAAAAGTCAAATTCAGGTTTTGATTCTATGCAGCTTTTTGTAACTGGATAATATTTATGGTCAGGTAAATAATCACTTCAATACGGATGGCTGAAAAAAGACTACAGCTGGTCCGAAAAGTTTCACAAGAGGAGGAAGAGTGAAAAAGATTTTAGTACTGCTGCTGCTCGGATTGATGGTGGCCGTTTATGCCGGCCAGACCACTTACACCGGAATGATCAAGGTAATCGTAACCTGCAAGCTGGGCACGCCCCCTGGACTGGACTTCAAGTCAGATTACAGTGAGTACACCCAGCAAGGCGATTACGTCAGCGAAGAAGCTGCGAAGAACGGAGCGCTCGAAATGTCCGACAGGATTGTGAAAACTGCTGTTGCCAGAGCCAAGGTGCTTTATCCGTCAGCAACAGACGACAAAATCACCTGGGTAGTCGAAACAACTGCGATTCCCAAAATCCTGCCTGACCCGAACGGTGTGGATGAATTCTATGGCGCAGTGCATGTGATTTATCTCTGGCACAGGCCGGATGCACCTGGCATGAATTTCGACACCAAAGCTGAAAAATACACGCCTAAGCTCGATTACAAAGATCCTCTGGATGCGGTCGAGGATGTGAAGCAGTATACAGACTCAGCCGTCAAAGCGGCTGGCAGTGATCTGCACAGCTCCTGGCCCCAGGCCAAGGATGAAGATTTGACCTACAGAGTTGAATACTCAGCCAGGATCGGATATTTCCTCTACATCACAGTGAATGCCTATCACACCCACACAGACGGACATGGTCATGTAGTGCATTCGGGACTGGCTTTCAAGCGCACATTCAGAGTGGCCAAGCGTTTCTACACCGAAAGGGACGCCACCTGGGCAGGAAGCAACTACAGTGCTGTCGCGATCAGCCATACGATAGCAGCTGGTGCTCCGTCAGGTCTGTATTTCTCACCGAGCTATTCAGCCTCTCAGAAGCTCGTACCGACAGACGAAGTGCTTCAATAGATAATAAATACAGATACCTGCCAAAAAAAAGCCCGGAAATCCGGGCTTTTTTTTTGAAATCATTTGGATTGTTTGATCACCAGCCAGGCATCAGCATGGGAATTATTGACTGTAATTTCTATGTTGCCCATGTCATTGGTTTCGCCTGCGCCGGTGAGGACTGTTCTGCCGGCATAGGAACCCCAGGGAATCGGGTAATATTCAACGACTCCTTCATAGGATTGCTCTCCAGCCATTGTGTCGACAGCGATCCTGTCATCCTGGATCGTGTAGTCTTTATTAGAATAGGAAAGCACCACATGGCATCTGAGGTTGGCTCCAGCTGCTATGCTGACACGCAGACGGCCCTCATACTGCTGTGCGAGTTCCTCTTCCTGAGCGCAGGAAGTAGTCTGACTTTCAACCACTCTGGCGCTGAAAGTGCGCTGATCACTGGAATAATCCGGGATAATGCTCAATGCGTATGAACCGACCGGGAGATTTTTAAAATGGAAGACCACTCCGTCTGGTATGGCGGAGTAAGTGTGTCCTGTGTAATCACTGGTGGCGGTAGCAGTGAAATTGATATGAGCCTTGTCGATTTCGAAGTAGAGCCGTCTCTGGTCGGAGAGCGGGTTATTGCCATTTTTGACAGGGCCGATCCGGTAATAAATGATATAAAAATCCAGATTTCCCCGCTTTACTTCGCTGGTGCCCAGCTGCCGATCTGCTGTAAGGTCAGACGACTCAACCAGATCACCGGCTTGCAAAGCGCAACAATAAAATAATAAAAATATTGCTAAACAGCTCCGCATTCAATCCTCTCTGATTCAATTATACCCGGAGAATTGATGCGGACCAAGCGGTTATTTCAGGATAGAGGAAAATTCAGCGCAGTACCGGCTGTTCCTGATGAGTCCGCAGATTTACCGTATACAGAGGCTTGAATTCAAGACACTGGTCACAGGTGGAAACATCCACCATTTCAAAGAAAAGCGCGCAGTAATTCTGGTCTTTGGATTGATTACAGTTCCTGGAATACGATTCCTTCTTTTGAAACCTGCAGGTATGCATGACGTCCTCCCCTTTCCCCTACTTGATACTACAGTCTTAACCTCAAGTTCTAGCTATCAATATTATCGGGAGGATCCGGGGAGAATGAAGGGCAAAACATCAAGAAATTTCCGGTTTACATCAATGCCAGCCTGGTCTCGGGCTCTGCATTTCGATCACCTGGTACAGAACCTTGGATTCAAGTCTGAAGCGGGCTTGAGTGAAATTTGGAGGACGATATTTCCTGGGCGGGTTGTTCGTCAGACCCCATGGTTCATACGGGATGCCGGTATCGTCCAGATCCAGCTGCTGATTGCGGTTTACGTCCTGAAAGACGCTGATCGCATAGTCTCCATATGGAATGTTCGGCAGCACGATAATCATAGGCTGCTCTTCGATCTGTCTCTGCAGAACGACTCTGGCGCAGTCAATGACTTCATTGAATCCGGGTTTTTCCGAAAAAACTGTGGGATATTGATTGAATGGTGAAAAGAGTCCTGCAATCGCATCCCTGCTTGAAAACAATGAAATGTACACCATTCCCCTGCTGTCTGGAAAGTCTTTGACCATCAGGCGGATTTCACCGCTGCAGGGAGAATCGGCAGGATCGATTTTCCAGATGTCATGCCACTGGTAAAAATCCGCAGTGGCACCCATGTAAAAAAAGGCCAATAAAATCAACAGGCTGACTGTTAGCAAGCGCATCACTACCTATCGGCACAAGAGAACGTTTAAAAGTTCAATTGATAGGCTGGTCTACCTGCGGGATGATGTCAGGACCTGAGACCGTGAAATATTTCTGTCCTTCCAGGGCCAGGGAAACCATGCCATTCTCGTCCGGATGCAGGATTTTCAGCTTCTCCAGACTGTCACCATAGACAGTGACCGTGATTCCGCTGAAATCAGTACCCCTGAAGCCAAGATCAAAACCGGCAGCCTTGACTGTTTTGTCGAAGGAGACATTGCGTGAAGAGCCGTTACGCAGGGTGACAGTTCCGTCGCCAAAATAGATCAGCTGCTCATTAAGCTGGTTTCCTTCGCTCTTATCACCTGCGCCGTATTGTTCCATGCATTTCAGCACTCCGTAAAGATTGCGCACTGATGCGGTGGCATGCTTTTGCTGGCAGGTCTCGACAGTGATCACGTGCTTCTGCCAGGTGCAGGGCGGCACCCAGGCCATGTTTGTGGTGGAAGCTGCCATGCCGATGCAACCTGCCGGGCTGCCTTTGCTGCCTGTTCTCAGCCAGGCTTCGGCAAAGCAGGTGGTATCCACAAAAGCTCCGTTGAGGCAGGCTACAGACCAGATCACAGGCAGTTTGCCGCCGTTGCTTAGGCTCTGGCAGTCGCTGACATTAAAGCCGCTGGTGACCCACTGGGTAGGAGTTCCGTGGCCGATATAATTAATGATGCTGCAGCCTTCGCTGACTGCATTGAAGATGGTGTTCTTGTCCGCTTCAGCGCCGTTTTTATCATAGCATTCAGTAATCTTTTCAAAACCCGAACTTTTGAGGCTCGCGTTGAGTTCACTGGCCCGCTCGTAATCCTTGGGATTACCCTGGTCTGAAGCAATGGCTAATGCCTGCTTGTACCAGGCGGCAGCGTCGCCTGTGGCAGGATTCTGTTCGTAATTGATGGACTTGGCAGCTATGTAAGCGACCTGATCCGGGGTTTCTGCTGAAATCCTGGAAATAAAAGCGTCAGGTACATTATCATTGCCTGCGAGCTTGACATAGCAGGCGTCGGAGTCAGCACCTTCCATCTTGCCTTTCAAGGTCGGAACCTGTTCCGCATCTCCCACCAGCAGCACAAAGCAGAGATTGCCTTCGTCATAACGCTTCTGCAGGAATGATTTGATTCCATCCGCTGAACCACCCGCCTGAGAGACAGGCAACAGATCCACTTTCCAGCCCAGCTTCTCTTTCCATTCCTTGAGCGGTTTGAGCGAATCAAGGAAGGAATCGTGGGCAATGATCAGCAGGTTCTTGTTTTCTTTTGGGTCTGAACACCCCTTAGCACTCTGGGATTCGTAATTAATGAAAACATCGGAATAAAGATTCTCGAAATCAGCTGAATCAGGCCTGATCCTTGATACGCCTTTGAAGTCACTTCCTGCGTTGACTGAAACAGTCAGTTTTGTATAAATCCGCAGCTTGTTTTCCTTGGGATTGAACTGGAAAGGGATCACCGTCAGCTGCACGCCCCAGATATCCCTGAACTTGAATGGTGCAGACACGCTGACCATCTCCTCGGTTTTCGGATACCAGCCGTCTGTCTGGTAAATGTCACTGAATTCATATTCCACGCGGTCCGGATTAATGTCTCTCATCAGATTGCCTTTGGAAGGGACCAGAGGGTCGATCTCCCTGATCACTGAGTCGCTGTTGACTATGGAAGCATTGACTCCCGAAGTTCCAGGCAGGGCGATAAAGGAAGTGATCTTGGGCAATTCCGGGAAGCCCTTTAATAGGGTCAGAGATGATTCAGGAAGCTCTAATTTGGAATAGGTTTTACCGTTTTGCTTGACTTGATTGATAAAAACTCCCGGCACATTTACATCCAGCTGGATTTCAGAGCCGAAGTTCTTGGTGATCTGCTTGGATGCCGAATAATCAGGGGACTTTGTCAGGCCGATCCAGTCGGCATGGGCTGCGGATAAGGAAAAGACCAGGAGCAGGTTGAGAGCGAAAACTTTCATGTTACCTCCAGAAAATCTATTGATTAAAAATTTCCATCCGGATTTATCCTGACTCATTATTATTATATTCACACTAAAGAGATCTGCAATGGGAATCTGAAGTTGTCAGCGAATCAGGGGCCAGGTATCAGTTAACCTTGTACAGGACCATGGGCTGGGATTTTCCCTTCAGCAGCACAGGATCGCAGGCTGTGAACGCGACTCCAGGAAAGGCTTCGGGGTTGATCATTTTGTATAAGTCGCTGCTGATCAGGACCTGGGACTGGGCTTCCTTGGTCTGTGTCTGGATTCTGGAGGCGATGTTGACTGTATCGCCGATCACTGTGTATTCCATGCGGTCCTTCACTCCAACGCTGCCTGCCACCAGTATCCCGGTGTGCAGGCCGATCCCGAATCTGATCTCAGGATATTTTCCGAGGCTGTTGAATCGCTTCAGTGCCTCCCCCATTTCAAGCGCGCTTTTCAGGGCCAGGGAAGCGTGATCTTCAAGGCCGAAGACAGGGCTGTAAATAGCCATCACTGCATCGCCGATGAATTTGTTCACAACTCCGTGATTCTTGATGATCGGGTCCAGCACATATGAAAAATAATCGTTCAGGAAGGTGATCAGTTCCTGCGGTCCGAGCTTTTCGGCAAGAGGCGTGAAATCCCTGATGTCTGAAAACAGGATTGTGGCCTGGATCAGTTCACCGGCCAGATTGACCTTGCCTGATTTCATGATCTGCTGGGCTATTTCCATTGAAACATACTTTCCAAAGGTGTCCTTGATTTTTTCGCGTTCCTGCAGGCCGTCCAGCATCAGGTTGAAATGCCCCTTGAGCTGGCCGATCTCGTCAGAATAAAGGACTGAAGTCTTGCAGCTGAAATCTCCTGAAGCCACTCTCTTCATCCTCCCGATCAGGATGTTGAGAGGTTTGAGCAGGGAACGGCGGTTGAGATAGATGGCCAGAAACTGAAGCAGATAAAATCCTGCGGTCAGGAATAAAAGCCCAATGGCTGCGCATGCCGTAGGCAGCAGCCAGAAATAGATCGGCTGAAATTCTTCCGCAGTCATCCCGAAAAAGAAGGAAAAATTAAGGTAAAACAGCACAAACAGGCAGAGCAGCAACGGGATGAAGGCCAGGGAAAAAACCATGAAAAAATTCCGCAGGCCCAGCCCGATCGTGAGACCCTTTTTAATCCTGTAAAGACCCTGCTCGGCAAAGAAAGGTTCTGCAATCCTTTTTTTTACATACAGGGGAATCAGTTCAAGCAGGAAAAAACTCATAAATGAACCGCTGAACAGGAAAAAGATAAAAGCTGTCAGCAAAACGCTGAGAGGGATAATCCCCATGAATCCCTCACAGAAAATATAGGTGTTTAACATGTCGATCAGGGCTTTGAACCAGAGCAGGATGAAAAGGAAGAAAGGCAGATTCAGGATGCGCTTTTCCACCAGACTGGGCCGGTCTTTTAAGCCGAACAGATTATAGCGGTAGATCGGCCAGAGCCAGACTATGATCAGCAGAATCAGAAGGTTTGTCGGCTGGAAATAGTCTCCTCCGGTTTTGCTGATCCGGCTGACCTTCAAATGGTTCGGACCGGTTTTATCACCAATGAGAGGAATCTTTTCAGTAATCCCGGACTTGGCGTCAAACATCCGCCTGATGTCTGAACCATGAAGAATGTCAGTGAGGTGCGAAAGGTAATCAGTCAGAAATTCCAAGGTATCTTTTTGTGACAGCTGGATTTCCCTTGTGTCGCTCAAAAGCATCTGGACATTGCCGCGCAATTTGCTGAAATCCTGGAAGGTAATTATCTGTAAAATGCTGTTGAGCCATGTTAATGCCAGAAATGAGATAAAAAACAGCAGATAGATCGGAAGATAGAGCTTTCCCAGAGTGGTAAATATTTTTTTCAGGATTCCGAACATGTGTGGATTATACTCCTGCATCCTGCTTCATGACAGAATCGAGTTTGGGTGTCAGGTCTGCGCAGATGGAATCGTATCCATTTACAGTATGTAGGTCTGCAATGGAAATCTGCAGGTTTCAGGGAGTGATGATCCTGGTCCGGCCCTCCGAATCCTGGAAAACAAAATTGCAGTGATTCAGGCCGCAATGCTGAGGCAGCGGGAATGTATAGCTTCCGTTATCCAGGCTCAGCGGTGTCTGATGAAAATACCCGGAGACCTGGTAGCAAGCGAATGCGCGTGTCAGAGGAGATGAGGAGTAGACGTGCAGCTTCAGCGGATCTCCGGCCATCTTTGCAAATTCCAGAATCACTTTCAGCGGGTCTGAGTAAACTCCGATCGTGATACAGTGGATCGCTCCTTCCAGCTCAATGATCTGTCTGCAGTTAAAGCCTGCCACCTCATAACCGGGCATCAGCCTGCGATAGATTTCCAGAGCTTCCTGGTCTGTTCCAATGTTGTAAATCGGCACCAGCACTTTCCTGTTCACGATCAGCGAATTGAGGTAACTGAAATTTACGATATCACCGTTATTGTTTCCATATTTAGGCATCGGGATCCGCTCCACACGATACGGTTCGCCTGAGAGGTTTTTTGCTGCAGTCAGGGTCTGGTAATCTTCATCCAGGATTTCCTTGTTGCCAGGTACTCCGTCTTGAGCGTTCCTGTACTCGCCGAGCAGGATTGTGTTGCGGCCGAGAAATTTGCAGTACAGGTCCACGTGTCCTGTGTTTTCCTTGAGCAGTTTTTTCAGAAAAATCAGCTGGCCTGCGCCGAAATAATCCCTGTATACACTGCGCACTTCTTCCAGTTTTTCGGGTTTATCATAATAAGCAGAGCAGACTGCAGTGCCTCTGCCGTCGAACATCATATTCCCGCCGTTATCGTAAAATCCCGATAAATGATTCTTACCCGGAAATTTGTCAGCCAGTTCCTGGACAGGGCCGTATTGAGCCTCAAGCAGCACTTTCTCCCGCCCACCGTTTTCAGGGATGATCCACCAGGGTCCGAAATCGCGGACCCAGATCGAGAGCTGTAGATTGAAGATCCTGACATTAGCCATGTTCACGCCGAAATCAGTGAGTTCCTTTTTCACTGCATCAACTGATCCACAGACAAAAACCTTAGTGTCCGTAGCGATGAATTTAATGATTTCCTTCTGAAGTTTGGAGTGAGTCCAGTCCCAGCAGACGATGATGCCTTCTGCAGGATCGAATTCGGCAGGAACTGTGAAATTACCCTGCGGAGGTGTTGCATCCTTCGCTGTCCTGATCTGCCAGGGAATCCCGCAGGTTTTGATGAACTGGGAGTGTGTTAATTCCTGGGAAAATATATTGATGGAGAAGAAAAACACTAAAAAGAGCAGCGCAGACTTCATACTCCCCTCCGCAGGAACAATCCTTATTTTCTCTCAATACTCTTCAATAAATTATATACATTGCGCCGGGAA
Organism: Candidatus Wallbacteria bacterium; assembly: GCA_028687545.1. Classification (NCBI taxonomy): domain Bacteria; phylum Candidatus Walliibacteriota; species Candidatus Wallbacteria bacterium. The sequence goes on along the minus strand of JAQTZZ010000018.1, from coordinate 12,389 downwards.
GATCAAGGTGTATGTTTTCCTTCGTCCGGCTGCGTTTTATTGTTTTCTTCGATATGTTCATCCAGTACAGCAATTACTCTAGCCATCTCTTTTTCGTCAAATACTTTGAGACTGATGCAGATGGGTTTGACTTCTGAGGAAAACGGCATGATCCCCAAGTGCGCAGAAGGCAAGGTTCCGTCCAAGACCGAATATTCTCCAGCAAGTATCGTGTACTCTTTAATGTCACAGAGGCGGATGCTTCTCGTGCCCAAGAAAAACGATCTGTAAATTATCTCTTCATCAGTGAGTGTAATCTTAAATGCCTTTAACACGATTATCAGGAAGCAGGCTATGGCTGCCATGGAAACAGTCACTTTAACGATTCCGGGATCTGCACTGCCCCGGTGAATAATTACTGCCAGGGGCATCAAAAGCAGTAATGCAGCAAAAGCAAAAATAAGTAAATAAGCCTTTGAACATGCATCTAAAATCAGGACCCGGCCATCAGATTCTGCAAAAAGCTGCCGGAACGAATGACTCATCTTATTAGCTCCGTTGGCTGCACATATGTAGCTTTTTCCTGAAAACATCCCACTAAATCAACTGTACAAAATTTTCGTACAGTCAAGCAATTAATTTATTCCATACTCAAATCCATATCTTCATGGGCTGTAGAATGTGTGCTTTATCTTTGACAAATGTATAGTCCCGGTACTGTTCCCTCCCTTATCGGATCAGTCTGTATTTTTGCAAACGGCTTTTAGGCTTATCGGGATTAGTGAATTCGATTAACTTCTCAGCAAGGAGCAAGCTTATCTGTTTTTTCAGTTCCCCGGATATATTGCTATGCCCTATTGCTTTGGCTATTTCTGATTTTGATTTTGGACATTCCAAAAGTGCAGCCAGAACTTTTTCGCGAATTGACTCGGGCCGTGACTCGGGCCGCGACTCAGGCCGTGACTCGGGCCGAAAGTCTTTATTATGCGCTGCTATGGTAAATTCAGGATGAACCGGCAGCCGGACAACAAACGACAGGCGATCATCGTCTGTTTCGAAATCAGGATCTGGTGAGCCATTATTGCTCATTGCCTGCAGAATCTTGGGTATGCCGGTTGCCCGTCCTTCTGTAAGACCGAGTTCTTTGAGAAATTCGCCGATGCGGCGGTTGCGGTAACGGCGGGAAACGGCCTTCCCGATGCGGAGCTGATCAAGTCTGATCGAACGGTCTGGGCCAGGGAAACTGAGAATCGTCATCTCGTTCGGAGTAATTCGTACTTCTATAGGCTCTCGTTCTTCGTAGCTGCGGTGATAGACAGCGTTGACCACGGCTTCTTCAAGGGCATCATACGGAAAGTTGGCAACGCGCGTGGCCTCGGCCCGATCATGGTGTTTGATGACAATCTCGTTAAGGTAGTTGCGCCGGATAAAGTCCAAGGATTCGCGGATCATCTGCGGCAGAGGTCCGCGGAAGATTTTTTCCGTGAAACGGTCTCCGCCTGGTTCTTCCGGAAACCAGACCACATCTATCTGTGTGACCGGAAAAAACCGGTGAGGTTCCGGGTTAAAAAAAAGCAAGCCAACATTAAGCGGAAACTGAGCTTCCACAGGCCCGCCGATTATATTCATCTGTGCACCAAGTTCGTGAAGAGGCAGCTTTGCAGCCAGAGGAGCAAGTTCACTGTCTATTTTTTTCAGAAAATCCAGGATCAAGTCGCGGGACAAATCTTCCATCCTCGCGCGCTGGTTTATGCGGTCATCAGACGGGACAGTAGCAGCCAGCGAGAGCAGCTCGGTGTCGTCCGCCCCTTTAGCCCGCACTGTGCTGGAACATTTACGAATGAAGTATCCATATTCCTTGCAGCTTTTCCCTAAACCAAGTTTGGCTTTATAAGGCCTGGTCTGGCCACCAGGAACCCAGATCACGAGAATGGATTTCTCTTCAACAATATGGTGCACAACCACAGGATTATATGCGGGCTGGATCGCGCTGTGCCCGAGATTCAGGATTTCCTCCTGGATTGTGCCAATCTGATCGGTATTCAAACCAACAGGCGGCAGTTTCGGCTGTCCGTTTTTTTCTTCAACACCAATAACGATATAGCCGCCACCCAGGTTATGGAAATCATTGGCAAAAGCGCAGATTGTCTGGATTGTATCAAGTGGATTCCAGCCTGCCTTGAATTCAAGGCGTTCAGATTCCACGGTTTTACAGTGAAGCAGATCATTCAAATTAATTGGCAGAGGCATAATTTACTCCGTAAATACTACCTGCTTTGTTTGATGACGGGGTCAGGTCATGGTTGAGGCAGTATATGTGGCACGACCTTATCCCGGACCCGGCCGCTTTTTTCAGAAAATGAATGCCAGTTTTATGTTATCGCTTTTTGCTTGAAAAATCAAGAGAAAAGGATGGATTCCAGCTTGCGCTGGAATGACGGGAAAGGAGTTTCCGTCTGCTCGATGAATATTAAACTGTCAAACTTTACCCGTTAGGTTTCCCGGCCAGAGCCTTGTGCAGCTTGCGCAGTTCGCGGGCGTAAGTCACAAGCTGGCCCAGTTCGTCGGGTGTGATCATCTGCGAACCGTCGCAGAGTGCTTCAGGCGGATTGTAATGCGCTTCAATGATCAGGCCGTGCACGCCGCCTGCGATCGCCATTCTGGCGATTTCAGGCACCAGCGAGCGGGTCCCTGCCGAATGGCTCGGGTCGAAAATGATCGGCAGATGGGTCTTTCTGAGAAGGTCTGGAATTGCATAGAGGTCTGCTGGATAGCGCTGCGAATAATCGAAAGTGCGCACTCCGCGCAGGCAGAGCATCACTTTCTTGTTGCCGCCTTCCAGGATGCGGTCCGCAGCACCCAGCAGCTCGTCCAGAGTGGCCGATACTCCCCGCTTTAAAAGCACTGGCTTGTTCTGCATTCCAAGTTTGTCCAGCAGATCGAAATTCTGCATGTTCCTGGCTCCGACCTGGAAAATATCAGTATAGCAGTAGCACAAGTCAATCAGGTTCGGGCTGATCACTTCAGTCACAACCGGAAGTCCGGTCAGCCGGCTCGCTTCCTGCAGGAATTTGAGCGCATCCTCTTTCAGGCCTTCAAACGTGCGGGCAAAGGTTCTCGGTTTCCAGGCACCGCCCCGCAGGATCTGGGCACCCTGCCCTGCCACCTGCTCTGCGATTTTCAGAATCTGTTCCCTGCTCTCAACAGCGCAGGGTCCGGCCATGAAGACTACCGGATTGTCCCCCCCGATCGCCGCAGCCCCGACTTCGATTACTGTATCCAGATGGTTGTAATTACGGCTCGCGAGCTTGTAAGGCACTGTGATCCGCTGCACGTCAGCCACGCCTTCCAGCTTGGTGAAGTCGCCCGGGAGCAGGTGAATGCAGTCGCCTTTCAATCCGATTACAGGCGTGTTAACTCCGTCGCGTCCCCTGAGTATGTCCGGAGTGACTCCTAATCTCCTGATCTCGGAAAGTATGTGCTGATAGCGCTGTTCACTGATATTGATGTCGCATTTGATGATCATGACTTATCCTTTCTGCATTTCGTCCTGCTGTATGTCTTAATACCAGCTGTGAATTTCAAAATAGTCGGAAAATGCCTTGCGAAGCCTCAGGAAGTTCTGTTGATGCCAATTTACAAATTCTCCCCGGAGCTTCGGATCATTGAAATTCTCTCTGACCCGCCAGACCCATGTGATGTATTCCACAATTCCAGGATTCGTGTTTGAAAGCTCGCTCAAACCGTTATAAACCCGGCCGAGATACTCGGCATCATTGGTCCTGATGGCAGTCAGTGCGCAGTCCAGCGGACTGTTGTGGTAGAACAAGATCAGTTCTTCCTTGAATTCAACAGTCTTGTTTTCCAAGCCTACAGTGTCGCCCGACCTGATCGAAGCTTTTAATCCATTGAGCAGCTTTGCGAAATATTCCAGGTTAATCCTGATGTCCACAGGACGCTCTGCATCCGGAAGAAAATTCAGCCACTGCTCGAATCTTGTTTCGAACACGAGGTAACACTGGGATAGATCGTCCCAGTCTTTTTTCTGCTTGACCGGAGATTTCAGATCTGAATCCAAGGTGTTGGCAAGGCAAATCAGCTTCTGATAGTTCGGGCTCAACGTTTGTTTTACCTGATCCAGCGATGAATTTCCCAGCGAGCAGGCAGGGCAGCAGAAAGCACAGATCGAGGCGGACAGTATACAAACAAGCATTATTTTTTTCAAAGGATCTCCTTACGTCAATTTCCTTTGGCTCCGGCTTTGATTAAAATTGCGGCGATTGCATCGTCACTTCCGTCTCTGGCATAGTCAAGCGCTGATTTGCCTTTGCCGTCCCGTTTATTGAGATCAGCTCCCTTTGAGATCAGGATTTCTATCAGGTCCTGCTTGTGAAGCTGGACTGCGGTAATCAGCGGAGTAGTGCCGTTATCGTTGGGCTGATTCACGTCAGCGCCGCGCTCGATCAGGAATTTGACAATTTCCAGGTTGTTCCAGCTCAGCGCAAACAGCAGCGGAGTATTGCCGAAATGCAGCGGGCAGTTGACATCAGCACCTTTCTTGACAAGTGCATCCGCGATTTCCAGGTTGCGCATGGAAAGAGCTGCGAACAGCGGAGAAGAGCCGGAATCGCTGGAATTGGGGTTGGCACTTGAATTAAGGGCGGTCTCTACTGTGGCGGCATCGTTGGCGCGGATTGCTGCGAAAAGCAGCTTGTCGGTTTCCGAGAGAGCTGCACTCTTTTTGACGGTTTTCTTCACAGTTTTCTCGATTTCCTTGGTGGCAGGCCGGGATTCCGGCTGTGGATCTCTGATTTCTCCTGAAAGCATCATTCCTACCCAGCATAAAATTTTATCCTGGCTTGTGCCTGTAATTTTCCGCTGATCTGTTCCATCCTGGTTCATGCGCCAGATGTCTGTGGCACCTGCCTGTTTCGAAACATAAAATATCCCTCCGTCAGGGCTGTAAAAAGGGTATCCGTCTAAATCCGTATTTTCTGTCAGACGCTTGGGAGAGCTGCCGTCCAGAGCCATGGAAAAAATGTCGAAATTGCCGCTTTGTTTGCTCAAAAATGCGATCCTTAAGCAGTCAGGGGAAAACACGGGAAAAGCGTCCGGAAAATCGTTTTTCGTGATTCTTTTCTGATTGCCGCCGTCAATATCCATCAGGTAAATCTCTGAATTTTTATCCCGGTTTGAGACAAAGGCGATCTTAGTTCCATCAGGTGCAAACACTGACAGGTTGTCTTTCGCCGGATTTCCAGTCAGGTTTTTCTGATTGCTTCCGTCACTGTTCATCAGATATATTTCCTCATTCCCGTCCCTGTCTGAAGTGAACAGAATTTTTTTGCCGTCAGGGGAAAAACTCGGATAAAAGTTCCTGCCAGGCATTTCAGCAGCATTTTTCTGATCTGCTCCACTGGTGCCGGAAAAGAAGATCGCGGTTTTACCCGAAACAGTTGCGGAATAGACAAGTCTGCTCCCGAAAACACAAGGATGAGAGGTCATGTCGAGTGTTCCGCTGAGATTGATCTTTTCAAAGCTCCCGGTGACAGTATCATATTTCTGAAGAATCTGGCTTCCGCCTTCTTTGACAAGGAAAAGCAGGCAGTTGGTCTGCGATTGTTGCGTACCCGGCAGGATTTGACCTGCAGGCTCGGGCTTTCCGCATCCTGTGGGTATCATTAAAACCGCAGCTGCGGCAATCAGAAAAAAAATCTTCTGTACTTTCTCTTTCACAGGCATTTCAAGGTCTCCATTTCCTGAGCCTGATCCCATGTTATTTCAAGGATTTTCATGATGTATTTCTTGATTTCCAGGAAAAGTTCGATCCCTGCTCTGAGCATTTTTCTGAGCTGCTCATGATCCTGCCCCGAAATCGCTGCGTGTTTTCCATTGCCCGGATAGAGAAAGATCCCGAGCATGAAATTCTCATATTCCTGGCTGTAACCGATTTCAGCAGCCATTGTTTTGGCATCTTTTTGAGGCCATTTTTCAGAGGAGGCTTTTCCGGATTCGTTCTGCATAAAATCGCGAATCCTCTGCTTGGGATTAAAAAAAAGCAGCCAGCGGATAGTTACATATAGATTTAAAAGCGCATTCAGGAGATCTTCCGGTTCCCTGCAGAAACCCTTGCTGCAGAGCAGGGTGATTTCGTCCAGATAGCGGATGGCACGTGTGTAATGATAAATGGCCACGCTTTTCGGCAAAGAGTCTGAGCTGACCTGCAGCAAATCGTGGATGCTCTTGTCAATGAGCATCGCTGAGATGTTGCAGAGCTCTTCTATGCTGCTGTCTTCTGAAATCCGCAAATTTAAAATCTCTTCCTACGGAATTATTAACTGATTATAACAGGAAACTCTGAGAAAAACAGCTCTGAACCTGTCCCATGAGTCAGAAACCGACTCTACTCTTTTACAGGCATTTCCAGATAATATGGGCTGAGCCCTGGAGCAGCTTTTGGTTCTTTGTTCCAGATCCTGAATGCGTCGGATTGCTGAAACACGAACTCAGTTGTGCTGATTTTAACGTTGAATTTCTTGAAGGAATACCAGGGAGACAATTCCCGGTCGCCTAGATTCGCCATTATCTGCAGATCCTGATTTGGAACTGAATTGAAAGCAAACAGGTAAACTTTAGTCTGATCAAGAGGATTAACCGCCATATCAATCACCAGCAGAGCGCAGCCATCGAATCCATTCCTGGTGATCAAGTCACCGATTCTCAGATCATTAAAATTTTTCAGCCGTTCGAGCTTCTGGAAAGTCCCTTCGTATGTGCCTGCCTTGACATATTTCCACATGAATTCCTGGAATCTGTCGTAGTCCTTGATCGACTGCCGCTTCCAGTTCCACTGATAGTCGTTTTTAATTACAGTAGGTTTATAGCCATACAGATCCCAGAAAAAGGAAATCTGAGTACCCTGCTCAGTTTCATATCGCAGATCCTGATACATTTCCAGTGAATACATGTACTCAGCAAGCAGGCGGTATGTAAATCCAATGCCCTTCTGCAGCTCGCGCTTTCCCTGGTCTATGTCGATGATTGCGACATGATTCAGCTGAATGTTTTTCATGGCATATCCCAGATAAACTTTAGAGCCCTCTTTTTTCAGAGGCAGATGGCGCAGCCATTCAGCATAGGAATCATCCTGATAACGGATCCGCCTGTAGTTCTGAGGTGTATGGATTTTCAGGATCATTGCGCTCTCAGGGACATATTCAGGCAGCCACTTATAAGGTGAAACATCGCAGCAGGCTGTTGATGGAAAAGACAGCAGAATCAAAGTCACAGCAACAGCTGCGCAGTAGAAGTATCTGATGAATGTTACAATTAGTCTGAACATCAGATAGCCATCGGCAGAATCAGAATATTAATCAAGATTAAGGCAGTTTAAATATATGATTCGAGCTTGGTTTTGGACTGGAGTTGGGTTTCATTAAAGCATTCGCTGATAAACGGGCCATGAAAACCAAGTTTGAAAAGTTCTGAGAGAATTACCTTCCAGGGCATGCTGCCTTCGCCGATATTCAGGTGTTCGTCCTGGGTGCCGTGATTGTCGTGATAATGCACATTGATGATCCTGTCAGGGAATTTGCGGATATATTCCAGCGGACCTTCAGCTGTATTGGCATGACCCACATCAAGGCAGAATCGTACATAGGGGTGATCCACTTCATTGAATATATGCACCAGGTCAGAGACTTTGTCTCCCAGATAGAAGAACTGCATGCCTTTTGGCATGGGATTGACGTTTTCCAGGGCCAGGGGAAGCTTCAGCTCGCCGCAGACTGCAGCCACCTGATTGAGTGTGTCGCAGAGACGGTCGAATCCGGCCTTGCGCAACCAGTCCCAGGTTGGCATGCCGATACAGTATCCAAGATGAGTCGTGAGATGGGTGGCATTCAGTTTTTTGGCAAGCCTGACGCAGTTTTTTAAATACTCCACACAATGAGGGCGGATTTCGCTGACTGCTTCTGCCGGATTGAAGCAATACGGAGTGTGCAGGCTGTAACGCAGATTGTGTTGCTCTGCGAACAGGTTCAGCTTTCGGATGCGTTCATCGTCAAAGGAGTTCACACAATTGTATTTATAGAGAAGATCAATTTCCAGCTGGTCCAGGCCGTCCCTGACTGCCATTTCCAGATATTCCTCTGGCGGTTTCAGCACCACTGTGAAACCGAAAATATTTCGTTTTGTGATATCCATGTGGATCCTGCTTTTCTGATTATTTTAACAGTTCACCAGTCTCTGCGTCCACATGAAATTTGTAACCGTCAGCTGCCGCAAAATGATAGCACGGTTTCAAGATGATTGACTCGGTTTTTTCACCAGGCGGAGAGTAAAAACCAAGCGAATATTCGGTCAGGCTGACCTGGCAGTCTCCCTTGATCATGGAAGAAATCGCCTGCGCTGACTTGGTCAGGGCTGCCACAGGCCCGATCAGATAACTTTTTGCAGGAGGCAATTCTTCCAGTTTCCGCCAGATACGCTGGTAAAGAATTACTCCGTCTTTTCCAAGCAGTAGACTGATGCAGTCGCCCCTGGTCCCTGATATCTCGTAACCTTCCCTGACTCTTTTGAATGACAGAAAATAATTGAGGATGGACTTGTTGCCTGAATTATCAATTTCAAAGACAGGGCAGAAAGAATCCAGCACTGCGTCGGTTGGGAAACCGCCATTGTTTTCTATGTATGTGACAGCATCTGAATAAACTTTGAATGGATTGTCCGGGTAAGCCTTAAAACAATCCGGCAGATCTGCAAGGTATCTGCCTGAGTCGCTCAGAGTGGTGTTGCCGCTCTTGGCACGTGGCAGAGCGCTGAGTCTCCTGATTTCCTGTTCATCGACTGAAGCTTTGAAACTGGGGAGTTCGCCAGGTTGTGATTTGGCGAGATTGAAGGAATAGCTCAGTTTATCGGTGAGACGTACTGTTTTCATTCCTTTGGTTCCAACACAGCAACGGTTGTCAATGTCACGGGCGGAATTGATCAGATTGTTGATCAGATTCTGGATCTGCTGGATAATGTCATTGATATTGGTACTCGGTGCAGGAGTAGGATTAGGTGCTGGAGCTGGATCAGGCGCTGGCGCCGGGTTGGGTGCTGGAGCCGGGTTTGGCGCAGGCGCTGGATTGGGCGCAGGTGCTGGATTGGGTGCTGGAGCCGGGTTTGGCGCAGGCGCTGGATTGGGCGCAGGTGCTGGATTGGGTGCTGGCGCTGGATTGGGCGCAGGCGCTGGATTGGGCGCTGGCGCCGGGTTGGGTGCTGGAGCCGGGTTGGGTGCTGGAGCCGGGTTGGGTGCTGGAGCCGGGTTGGGTGCTGGAGCCGGGTTAGGTGCTGGAGCCGGGTTAGGTGCAGGTCCAGGATCCGGACCTCCTCCACCATAGTAATATTTATCAGCTGTCTGGGCACTCCAGCGGTCTTCAAGGCCTCCATTGGATTCAAGATTAGCTTTCTTCCAGGCTGAAACATACCGGGTAACATCTGCATCCGGACTGAGACCATTGATGGCTTTTGTGAAAATTGACGCCACATCGTCATCCGGGCCGTCATAGGATGTCTGATAGTAGCCCATTACAGATTTCAGACCCTGTCCGAAATTCTGCTTCCAGATGTTTTCTGCGACAGTCAGGCAGGTAGCACTGATTAAATATTTGACATTTTTTCCGCTCACTTCTTCCCTGTTGATTCCACCGTTTTCAAAATGAATATAACCTGGAGCACCGTGACCTGTGAAATATACCAGATCTATAGGGGTTTCAGGGTTAAAACACTTTTTTTCGACCTGAGAATTTTCCAGGAAACTTTCGATCTTCCAGCCGATGTTTTTCAGGCCGTCCCGGAAGATACCGGCATCGTTGTTGGAAAGATTTCCGCCGTCATCCGCCATCACCCGGGCACTGCCGTTTTTAGCAGGTACTGGATCTGGGGAAGGATCAGGTGCGGGATTAGGAGAAGGACTGGGTGCTGGATTGGGTGATGGACCAGGTGCTGGATTGGGTGATGGATCAGGTGCTGGATTGGGTGCTGGATCAGGTGAAGGGGTCGGAGCCGGGTCCGGTGATACTGGAGGATTCCCTTCGTAAACAACAGCAACATTGGAAGCTCCCACCTGGCAGCGGCCATATTCGATATTCATGAAGCCATTTTCACCCCAGCGGGTACCCCATGAGTTTTTTAGTATCCAGCAACCATTTTCACCCAGAGTATCGTCCCAGCCTACAAGCATGATGGCATGGTTGATGCCATTCATTGAATCATGATTGAAAATTCCGCCTGAGTACTGCTTAAAAACCCTGTCCGCAGCAACAACCGAACAGACAGGCCCGTATTCTTGAATTGCCTGCTTGATTTCGCTGACCGAATTTCCTATATAACCGCAGCTTTTGATCCGAAAGGGACGTTTTATACTGTTTTTGCATTCAGCATCATAACCCAGATATGGATAGTCACGTTCCAGGGCAGCGCCTTCGGTCTTGAAAAACTTCACGGCTGAGATCCAGCCTCCGCCGCAGCCATCACCCCAGGGGTTGCAGCAGAGCAGGTCCTGTTCTGAGAGATCGACTTCCTGCTTGTCTTTAATCTTGATCGCAGCTTCCAGCACCCCGATTGAGGCAAAAGCCCAGCAGGATCCGCATTCTCCCTGATGTTTGCAGGCTGTGACACCACCTTTTTCCCGCCAGTCGAATTTCTGAGGCAGCGCTGCTTTGAGTCTGGGAAGAACCAGTTTGTTGTCTTTGAGGTCCTGATTGATGTTTTTGGGTATTTTTAAGCCGCAAAGTTTTTCCAGAGGGATATCCCCTGTGATCGTATCAGGGTTTACAGTATACTTCGCACCTTCTTTCAGACATTGACTCTGGGCTGCTTTGAATTCCACATCCTTCGTGAAACGGCTGAAAGTATTGATTTTAGCGCTCAGGCTGGATATAAAAAGAACCGTTAAAAGGAATCCGAAATATTTTTTCATGAAATGCCCCCCCAGCAATGAAGATACAATAAGTTAATTATATCCACTTCAATATTATTTTCAAGGATGATGCGAAATGCCAGTTACAAAATGCTGCGGATGCTCCTGCCTAATTTACGTAATATTTCCTGGCGATTTCACTTTTCAGGAAAGAGATCTGCTTTGACTGAAATTTGCCTTCCAGGACTTGGGTGAAAGAAGCCGAGGAGTTGATTAAAATATCTCTGAGAGAATACGCTTTTTTCCCAGGCAGGATCAGAAGCCTGACTGCTACATATGAATATCTGGTCACTGCGCAGGGTGAAACCTTGTCAATAGCGCAGACGATCACAAACTGATTGGTGACAGGCACGTCGCAGTAGATCAGCAGATTGGTGGCTAGTTTAAGATCTTCCAGAATTTCTCTTTTCTGGAAAATATTCCCCCAGAGAGAGTTCCCGCAATAATCCATGATCCCGGTCTTGAATGCCTGGAACAAACCGTCGCTGTTTGTACTGTATTTGATGAGATTGAAAGTTTTAGTCAGATACTGGTTGTAATTAACATCAGACGGGTTGCCTGCGACAGGGACGAAGCACTTGAACCCGAGCACAGCCGAAGGTGTCTCAGCAAAGCTCGGCAATGCCTGCCAATACTGGATATTCAACAGATTGATCCGGACCAGGTAGTCCAGGTTTCCAGCCAGACAGGATCCGGCAGCAATTAAAATCAGTGCAAGACAGAATTTCCAGTTCATACATACATATAACCTGAATTTCATTCCTGATTCAAGAAACCAGCTCTAGCCACTTTTAAAAAAATCTGGTAAAATTTTCTTCAACAATAAAATGGAGTGGCACATGAAAAAAAATGAAATCAAGCGCATCGCCATCAATACAGGAGGTGGAGATGCCCCTGGCCTGAATGCTGTGATCAGAGCTGCCACCATCTCTGCCTTGAATCTTGGGTGGGAATGTGTAGGCATCCGTGACGGTTACAACGGACTGTTTCTTCCTGAGAGATATCCGGAAGGCGGGCTGATCCATCTGACTCAAAAAACTGTCCGCGGAATCACCCACCTGGGTGGCACGATCCTGGGGACCACCAATAAGGGCAATCCTCTTAAATTTCCCATGCCTGGACCGGACGGCAAACTTGTGGAAACAGACCGCACCAGCGAAATCATGGATGCGTTCCGCGCCAATAAAATCGACGCTCTGGTTGCAATCGGCGGTGACGGCTCGCTGACTATTGCCAATTCGTTTGCCCAGAAGGGTCTGAAGGTCGTCGGCGTTCCCAAAACCATTGACAATGACCTTGACGAAACCGTGATTACTTTTGGATTTGATTCTGCGGTTTCTTTTGCTACAGAGTGCATAGACCGGCTTCATTCCACTGCTGAAGCTCATCAGCGGGTGATGGTCGTGGAAGTCATGGGACGTTACGCGGGCTGGATAGCTCTGAA
>JAQTZZ010000017.1 GCA_028687545.1 Candidatus Wallbacteria bacterium | reverse complement strand
TTCTGAATTTTTTTATCGGATCCGGCTGGACCGCAGAGCAGAACTTCAGCAGGCTTGAGCCGTGAAAGCTCTGCCTCCAGCTTCTCATAGCTCAGCGGGAACTGGGTGCAAAAGAAATCGGCAGTAGAGATGTCGCAGTAGGCAATCGCCAGATTCCCATTTCCAGAGCAGATGCTGAGCATGAAATTGTGCTTCTTCTCTTCAAGCAGGTTCTCTTCCAGCAGCGTGCCGGGCGTGATCGTGCGGATCACCTCGCGCTTCACGATGCCCTTCGCCTTGCGCGGGTCTTCCATCTGATCGCAGACCGTCACTGAGAAGCCTTTCCTGATCAGGCGTGAAAGGTAAGTTTCCACAGCATGATAAGGCACTCCGGCCATGGGTATCTTATTCTTCCTGTCGCGTGAGGTGAGAGTCAGATCAAGTTCCCGTGAGGCAGTAACAGCATCCTCGAAAAAAGTCTCATAAAAATCTCCCAGCCGGAAAAAAAGCAGGGTATTCGGATACTGTTCCTTGATCCGCTGATATTGTCCCATCATGGGTGTCAAAGAATCGGTTTGGGTTGCTTCCATGGAACTATAATAAACGATAAACCTCCTCTTTTCCGGTTGCCGGTATTTTTTTTAAAAAAAACAGCTCTCTCTTTTTCGTTTTGTGATACGATAAATGCCACAAAGTGCAACATTCCTGATCATGAACTGGTTCCAATGGAGGCACTTCGAGGCAGGAGTTCAGGCAGTGCCGCACGAGCCTCTGATTTTAAGGCATGAGTGTCAATGAAAATAAAAATCAACCATGAGCTATTCCATTCCTCCAGGACGGGGAATTCCGCCATCATCAGGGAGATCGAAAAGTTCCTGCAGAATAGAGATCTTCTGATCGAACAGATCACAGTCGGACCGGATACCTATTTTCAACTTGAACTGGTCGATTTTGAAAAGGCCGGGGAAAAGACAGTCGAAATCACAGCCATCACACCGGTCAAGTTCTGCCTGTCAATGGCCACAGACGCCATAGACTATATAAACAAACTGATTCTTGCACTCAACAAAACCAAGGAATTTTTCAGAACTGAAAGTCCGGACGAGGGTTCCCAGATCCTTTTTTCATCAATCCCGGGTCTGGAATGGATCAATAACGTGATCATCAAGATAGAGCCTGTGCTCGGCCTGGACTATAACAAACTGGAAGTGAACAGCGAGAAAGTCACTGATTACTTTCTGAAGTACAGCGGCAAATTGAATCAGATCGTGGAAGCTTTTGAAGAGAAAGATTATTTCCTGACAGCTGACTTGCTGGAATACGAATTGATACCTGCCCTGCTTGTCTGGAAGGATTTTTTCATCAGAGTGATTACCCATAATAATGCCGGCTGAATCCTGAATTCCAGTTAAGACAAATTGCATTATCTGCAAATAATATGTAGAATTTTTTCATGGCAGTTATCAAGCGGCGCCTGATTTTGTTATGCATGATAATCCTCGGTTTTCTCGGGGCTGTTTTCTTCATCACAGCCTGCGGTGGTGGAGGTGGTGGTGGTGGAGGGGGCACCGGCCAGGTTGTTTCAAATACGGTTCCCATTTTTTCCGTCTCCAATCCGGTCGGCTCAGGTGGGGGAACATCTACTCTGCCGGACAATTCCACTCTCCAGGCATCAGCAGGGCTCTTCAAGAGTGAGACACAGGTCCTGATCAGCAAATTCAGCGCACCCACTACTCCAGCCGACGACTTCACAAACGCCTCAGGCTCCTGCTGGCAGATCAGCATCCCGGCAAACACGCTGGATACCCAGACTGATAAATTTCTGACCCTGACTCCTGCCGGAAATCTCCAGGCTCCGGTTGAAGCTCCGGTAGCCGGCACTGGAGTCAACCGTTACACACTGGACAATGGCTCCCTGGTCGAGCGGTATTACAGTCCTACAGGGAACTTCAAGATCGACGGAGAAACGCTCGCCAGATTTGCTGGTGCTGATTTCAAGATCGAGCTGATCAGGGAGAACGGGGAAGCCGCCTATCGTCCTACAGCAGGCCTATACAGGATTTCCGGGAAAAACGGGCCTTTCCCATTAGCCGCTGTGAGCGGGAATCAGAAAACCCCGCTGGTCCTGATCTGCGGCTTGTCAGGGAACCAGGACAATCCCGCTTCAGCCTATTATCAACAGTTCCAGGCGTTCATCAATTCCTTTTACGAGGATCCGGGATTAAGCAGCGGATTCGAACTTTATTCTTATGGATACGACCCATCGCATACTCTTGCTGAAATAGCCGGGGAAACCGCAGGTGATTTTTCACTGCGCTCTGAAATTGCGCGGGTTTTTTCGAATAATCAGAAAATTGTTCTGCTCGGCTATTCAACCGGAGGGTTGATCGCCCATGATTATATCCAGAAATGCGCAGGAACTGAACGAGTGCTCTGCTTTATCGCACTCGGGGTGCCGTTCCATGGAGTTCCAGCCCTGCAATGGGTATCGACCGGACATCCGGTTACTGTTTCCTCGCTCTGCACGGCTGCAGGCCTCTGTCCGGAAACAGCCTATGATTTTTTTGACGACACGGAAAGCGCTGACCAGACAGTCCAGAAACTGCTGGTCAGCTCGAATCCAGCCGCACTCAGGAACAATGCCTTATTTGAACTGAACAGAAGTCTCCACGACCTGCCGCTCTATCAATGCATCGCAAGCGCTACGGATTACTCCGGAATCTCCCTTGCACCCCAGACGGACTTGCAGAAGTCAGCAGCTCTCCAAACCGGCGACGGCATTGTCCCCCTGGAAAGCGCGCTGCTTAAGACATTCGCCTCCGGCACTTACGGCGACAGCGTATCAGACACCAAAGTATTCTCAGGTATCTCCCACGGTTCACTCCCCTCAAACGCTGATGTAATCAGTCACCTAAAGGTTCAGCTCGGCAAAATGCAGGGATCCGGAACCACGGTTCATTATCTGACTTCCTTTGTTTCGGACAGAACAGGATTTAACGACATCTTCATCATGCAGAGCGGCAGCAGCTCGTTCGCCAACATTACAAACGACGATTATTATGACACTGCCCCGGCCTTCAACAAGTCGGGCAACAGGATCGCCTATCATTCGCACAGCGAAATCTACACCATGAATGTCAACGGGAGCGACAAACGCCAGCTCACAGACAATACTACAGCAGACTGGGATCCGGCCTGGACTCCTGACGGCAGGATCGTCTTCGCTTCCACCAGAACCGGACACTGGGAAATCTACATCATGAACGGCGACGGTTCGAACCCGACCCGGCTTACCAACTCCTCGAACTGGGTGGAAAACCGCATGCCTGCCGTCAATCACAATGGATCCAAAATTGCCTTTGCCACCAACCGCGACAGCAGCAACTACGAAATCTATGAGATGAACATCGACGGCACAGGACTCAAACGGCTCACCAATGATCCCAGCTACGACTCCTGTCCGGAATATTCCCCCCCTGACGACCAGTACATTGTCTATTCCAGCAACAGAGGCACCCTCAATGCCATCAACATCTGGAAAATGAAAACCGATGGCTCTCTGCCGGAAATGCTCACTCCTGCCACAAATTATTTCTGCCAGGACCCCACCTGGACTCCGGACGGCCAGTATATCACTTACAGCTCCAATCAGTCAGGCAATTACGACATCTATTTAATGGAACCCAACGGCACTGGAACCATCCGCCTCACTGACGGTTCTGGCAATAATTTTCATCCCACAGTTGGCGGCGCCAGCGTCCATAATCTGACTGTCAGCATTTTACCCCCTGGAGCGGTAGCGGCAGGGGCGAAATGGAGCATTGACGCCGGAGCTTCCTGGATTGCGAGCGGATACAGCGCGATGGTGAGCGAGAACTTCACTTATGAAATTACCTTCAATACAGTCGGCGGCTACAGCCCGCCAGCCAATATCAGCGGCACCATGCTCACCACAGACAAGACCCTGACCGCCGCTTATCAGGACTGGGTGCTGGTGACTTCTTCAGCCGCTTTTTCAGCAAGATACAGCCATCACAGCCTGGTTTTCGACAGCAAAATGTGGGTGATCGGAGGTTACGGAGGAGTCGGAAGGAAGAATGATGTCTGGTCCTCAACCAGCGGCAGCACGTGGGATCAGGCCACTGCTGCGGCAGCGTTCCCGGCAAGGGATTCCTATGCCGGCTTAGTTTACGACAACAAGCTGTGGGTAATCGGCGGCTTTGGCGGGGGGACAAACTGGTACAACGATGTCTGGTCTTCCGCCGATGGAACCACCTGGACCCAGGCTACTGCTGCAGCGGAATTCACACCGCGCTATGGACATACCGGCCTGGTCTACAACGGGAAATTGTGGGTGATCGGCGGCTGTTACAATACAGGTGCTTATAAAAACGATGTCTGGTCTTCGACTGATGGCGTGAACTGGGTTCAGGCTACTGCCAATGCTGGTTTTTCAGCCAGATTTCACCATGTCAGCCTGGTTTATGACGGCAAAATGTGGGTGATCGGCGGTTGTTACAATACAGGTGCTTATAAAAACGATGTCTGGTCTTCGACTGATGGCGTGAACTGGGTTCAGGCTACGGCCAATGCAGCCTTTTCCGCCAGATGGGGCCTTACCGGCCTGGTCTTCAACAACAAGATGTGGGTGATTGGCGGCGATGACGGTGCTTATAAAAACGATGTCTGGAATTCAGCAGATGGTGTGACCTGGGCTCTGGACAATTCAGCCGCCATTTTTTCAGCCAGAGTGTTTCATTCCAGCCTGACTTACAACAGCAGGATGTGGGTGATCGGCGGCAATGACGGGTTATTTAAAAATGACGTCTGGTATTCGGTGATGACCGCAGACAAGACCCCGGTGGACATTGCACTACCCACTACCGAAACCCGTCTCATCACTACTACTTATCAGCTTCCTTCCACAGTTGAAGTTCAATACAGCGACGGAAGCCTCATAGCCAGGAATCCGGTCTGGACGGTCAGTTCCGGTCAGGGCAGCGTTGACGGGTATGTCTATACTCCTTCAGGTTACGGCTACGTCGCTGAACTTTCCGCATCCTACACGGACGCAACAGTTACAGTTCAACGCAAACTGATCCTGAATGTCCCGCCGATGGGAGCTGAATGGGTGCTGGCCAGGACCAATGCGGACTGGAATCCGAGATGGGGTCAGTCAAGCCAGTTGTTTAAGGGAAATCTCTGGGTGCTGGGCGGCTGCGACAATTCCGGCGTCAATAACGATGTCTGGACGTCTGCCGACGGAGTCAACTGGTCTCAGGCCCCGGCTGCAGCCTGGAGTACCAGGAAAAGCTTCAGCAGTCTGGTTTTCAATGGAGAGCTCTGGGTACTGGGCGGCTCAAACTCTACCGGCAATACTCTGACCAACGATGTCTGGCATACAGCGGATGGAACAAACTGGTCACAAAATGCGGATGCAGCCTGGCCTAAGAGATACGGACACGGCAGCCTGGTGTTCAACGGAAAAATCTGGGTGCTGGGCGGAATTACCAAGACAATCACAAATCTGGACTTATATGCGAACGACGTCTGGTATTCGAGCGACGGATTGAACTGGTCTCAGGCCACTGCAGCAGCTTCCTGGAGCGGCAGGGGCGGTTTCCAGAGCCTGGTCTTCGGCGGCAGGATCTGGGTGATCGGAGGGACAGACGGGACCAGCCTGAAAAAAGACGTCTGGTCGTCTGCGGACGGCGTCAACTGGACACAGGCCACTGCTCCCTGGAGCGCCAGATGCTGGCACACCAGTATGGTGTTCGGCAACAAACTCTGGGTCATGGGCGGTTGCGTCAATTATCCTTCAGCCACCAGATTCTTGAAAAACGACGTCTGGAATTCCGCTGACGGAGTAAACTGGACCCAGGTTACTGACAATGCCACCTGGGACCAGAGATGGATCCAGAGCGGGCTGGTTTTTCAAAACAGGATGTGGATCCTGGGCGGCGACAATGGCTCGAGCCTGAAAAACCCGCTGAACGACATCTGGTATTCGATTGCCTACAGCCTGAACACCCCTGTTGATTTGACTCTGCCGGACAGCCGGATCACCCTTATTCCCAATCAAAATTATTCCCTGCCTCAGACCGCTGAAGTTCAATATAATGACGGTTCATTCGCAGAACGCAGCCTCTCCTGGTCCATCGCGGCAGGAGGCGGCCTGTTGAACGGTTATCTCTACACCACTCCTGACCTTGCCGGCACCGTGGAACTGCCCGCTGGGTATACTGAGAACAACGTGACAGTCGGGAGAACACTGGAAATCACGGTCACGCCAGTGGGAGCAAAATGGATTCAGGCCACTGCAGCAGCAGGGTTTTCAACACGCCATTTCCATTCCTCTCTGTATTACAACGGCCAGCAGTGGATAATCGGCGGAATTGCAGGCGGTGTGTATAAGAATGATGTCTGGTCTTCTCCTGATGGAATTAACTGGACTTCTGTGACTGGAGCAGCCTCCTTTTCCGGTCGGAACTGGCATAACAGCGTGGTTTTCCACGACAAAATGTGGGTGGTCGGCGGTTTTGACGGTGCTGCCTATAAAACAGATGTCTGGTATTCAGGCAATGGAAAAGACTGGTATCCGGCCACTGCTTCAGCATTTTCCGCCAGATTCGGACAGAGCTGCCTGGTCTATGACAACAAGTTGTGGGTGATCGGTGGCAATAACGGAGCTGAACTGAACGATGTCTGGAGTTCAAGCGACGGGACAAACTGGAACAGGGTTACTGCTGCAGCCAATTTTCCGGCCAGGCATGCACATATCAATCTGGTCTATGACAATAAAATGTGGGTGATCGGAGGTTACGGAAGCGTTCCGCTGAAAGATGTCTGGTCCTCGACCGACGGGATTACCTGGGTTCAGGTTACAGGCGCAGCGGCTTTTCCTGCCAGATCCAGCTTTTCAGGACTTGTATTTGACAACAAGATGTGGACAATCGGTGGATACTCTGCAAGCGGTGTCTATAAAAATGATGTCTGGTATTCAACTGACGGCCTCAACTGGCTGCCTGCCACTGCAAATGCGGAGTTTTCAGTCCGTTATGGCCATAGATCGTGCATCTGCGGCAATAAAATGTGGGTAGCTGGAGGCTATGACGTTACCAGCAGCTACCATGATGTCTGGTATTCTGTATCCACATCCCAAAACACACCTGTGGATATCAGCCTTCCAACCTCAGAAGTCACCATAGAAGTCAGCTCGACTTATTCCCTGCCGACTACTGCTGAAATCCAGTACAATGACGGCACATTCTTTTCCAGGAGCCTGGACTGGACCTTTTCTTCAGGTCCTGGGGGACTCACCGGGCTTACATACAATCCAGGCGGTTTGAGTGGTACAGCGGAACTGCAGGCAAGTTATACTGAAAACGGCGTGACTGCCAGGCGGACACTGGAAATCAGGGTAGCGCCGGTGGGGGCAGACTGGATCCTGGCCACTGATGCGAACTTCCCAGCCAGATACGCACATACAGGCCTTTTCTTCAACAACAGGATGTGGGTGATCGGCGGTTATAATACTGCTGCTCTGAACGATGTCTGGTCATCACCCGATGGAGTCAGCTGGACCCAGGTCACTCCTTCCGCCTCATTCACAGCCAGATCCAGCCATTCAAGCGTAGTCTTTGACAACAAGATGTGGGTGATTGGCGGTTCCGGGGCAGGCGGAGCTAATAAAAATGATGTCTGGTATTCGAGCGACGGGCTTAACTGGTATCCTGCTACAGCATCTGCAGCATTTTCAATCAGATACGGACTCGAAAGTCTGGTCTATGACAACAAAATATGGGTAATCGGCGGTTATAACGGAGGCGAACTGAAAGATGTCTGGTATTCAAAGGACGGAACCTACTGGTATCAGGCCACTTCGGCTGCCGCATTTCCGGCCAGGCATGCCTTTACCAGCCTGGTCTATAATAACAGGATGTGGGTGTGCGGAGGCTACGGAAGCACCCTGCTGAACGACGTCTGGTCTTCTGCGGATGGAATCACCTGGATTCAGTCGACAGCTGCAGCGGCTTTTACAGCCAGATACAACCAGTCCAATGTTGTGTTTGACAAAAAGATGTGGGTGATTGGAGGCTGTGTCGCAGGCGGCTCCACTAAAAACGATGTCTGGTATTCGAACGACGGCTCTATTTGGACAGAAGTTACTGATAATGCTGATTTTTCAGTCCGCTACGCTCACAGATCGTGCGTCTACGGCAACAGGATATGGGTGAGCGGAGGAAATGGGGCCAGTGTCGTCAAAAAAGACGTCTGGTATACTGCGGCGACCTCGGCCAATACTCCGGTTGATTTAACCCTGTCTGATTATGTGATCAGCCTGGTCACCAGTGAAATCTATTCCCTGCCCACTTCAGCTGAAGTCCAATACAATGACTCTTCTTTTGCAAGCAGGAGCATCTCATGGGCCATCAAATCCGGCGGCGGCAGCCTGAGCACAGACGGCTATACCTATACCTGCCCGGGAACCAATGGCACAGTCGAACTGCAGGCGAGCTTTACTGAAAACAGCGCTACAGCAGCCAAGACGCTGGAAATCCGGGTCAATCCTGTCGGCAAAGACTGGATACTCTCAAACGCTCATGCCGAATTTTCTGCCAGATGGTCGCAATCGAGCATTGTTTTCAAAGACAAGTTATGGGTGATCGGCGGTTACAATACTGTCCCTCTGGCTGAAGTCTGGAGTTCGAGCGACGGCAGGAACTGGAACCAGGCCACTGCACCTGCCTGGAGCGCCAGAGACGGACATTCCTGCCTCGTTTTTCACGACAAATTATGGGTAATGGGAGGGACAAATTCTGCCATTTCAGATTTTCATGATGTCTGGTGCTCAGACGACGGCATAAACTGGACACCTGCCACCTCAGCAGCAGGCTGGAATGCTAGACTCTTCCACACCAGCCTGGTCTATGACAATAAAATGTGGGTGATCGGAGGCGTGCACAGCTCAACTTATTTCAGCGATGTCTGGTATTCCTCAGATGGAGCAAACTGGATTCAGGCTACAGCTAATGCCGGTTTTACCCGCTATCTCAACTCTGCAGCTGTTTTTGACGGTAAAATGTGGGTGATCGGCGGAAGCAATGCCAGTACCAGCTATAACGATGTCTGGTGTTCCACAGACGGGGCTAACTGGACCCAGGTCACTGGAAGCGCCGGATTTGCAGTGCGCTCCCGCCAGACCACACTGGTTTTCGACAACAAGCTCTGGGTGATCGGGGGCGGTGCAGGTTCATATTATAGAGATGTCTGGAATTCGATTGACGGCCTGAACTGGACACAGGTGACAGCAAATGCTGATTTTTCAGCCCGCGGAGCCCATACGTCTGCAGTCTTCAACAATAAAATGTGGGTGATTGCAGGCTCGGACGGTACTGCCAGGAACGATGTCTGGTATTCGGCTGCCATGAAGAACAACACGCCTGTGGACATCAATCTTTCCACTACTGAAATCACGATTGAAGCCAGTTCCACCTATGCTCTGTCTTCAACCGGCGAGATCCAGTACAACAACGGGAATTTCGCTGTTCAGAATCTGAACTGGTCGATTACTGCCGGCAACGGCAGCGTAGAAAGCAATATTTTCCATGCACCAGTCATTGTCGGAACAACTGAACTGACTGCCTCTTATCAGGAAAACGGGGAGGCAGTAAGCAGGAAACTAAAAATCCACCTGATCCCTGAGGGTACGACCTGGGTGCTGGCGAAGGCAAATGCGCCCTGGAGCAAGAGATGGTGCCAATCAAGCCTTCAATTCAATGGTAAAATCTGGGTTCTTGGAGGAACCGACTATACCACAGCTAACAACGAAGTCTGGTCTTCTGCTGACGGAGTCAACTGGACACAATCTGCTGTCCCTGGTTGGAGCCCGCGAAGAAGTTTGACCTGCTTGGTTTTTAAAAACGAACTCTGGGTAATGGGTGGGGGTCCCAACGGAGCTAATCAGACAAACGATGTATGGCATACAACGGACGGGAACAACTGGTTGCAAAATGCGGATGCAGCCTGGTCCAAACGATACGGTCACAGCAGCCTGGTTTTCGATAACAGGATGTGGGTGCTCGGTGGTTCAGACAACACTGGCAACAAGAAAAATGACGTTTGGTATTCGGCGAATGGAACTAGTTGGATTCAGGCTACCTCAGCAGCTCCCTGGAGCATAAGAAATACTTTCCAGTGTCTGGTTTTCGGCGGCAGAATGTGGGCAATTGGCGGTTCCGGTTCCACCTTGGAAAATGATGTATGGTCATCTTCAGACGGTGTTCAATGGACACAGACCGCGGCTCCCTGGAGCGCCAGAACCGGGCACACCTGTCTCGTATTTTCCAACAAACTCTGGATCATGGGTGGTTGCGACAACTTCCCATCCATTCCATATAGTATTAATAATGACATCTGGAATTCAGCAGACGGGATAAACTGGGTAAAAGCAGTAGAGAATGCAACCTGGGATTCAAGATGGGTGCAGAGCGGGGTGGTTTTCCAGAATAGGATGTGGGTCACAGGCGGTGACAATGGTCCAAATCTGCAAACTCCCCTGAACGATGTCTGGCATTCAACCGCCATTGCAAACAACACACCTGTGGACATCAATCTGCAGAATACGCTGATCAGCTTGGTCACGAATGAAACTTACACTCTACCGACGACTGCAGAGATCCAGTTTAATGACGGCAGTTTCAGCAGCGGAAACATCATCTGGTCGAAAAAATCAGGCAACGGCAATTTGAGTTTGGACGGTTACACTTATACAAGCCCTGGAACATACGGCACAGTGGAGCTGCAGGCTGAACATACAGGAAACGGCGTCACTGTCAGCAGGGTGCTGACAGTGCAGGTGATCAATGTCGGAGCTGAATGGGTGCTGGCTGCTCAGACTGCCGAGTTTCCCGGCAGAACCGAGTTTGCCAGTGTCAACTTTGACGGAAAAATGTGGGTGATCGGCGGCAACATTACAGCCACTTATAACAATGACGTCTGGTATACTTCAAACGGCATCAACTGGACCCAGGCCAAAGACCATGCGGATTTTCCGGACAGGACTCAGCACGCTGCAGTTGCCTTTAACGGCAGAATGTGGGTGATCGGCGGCAACATCTCTTCCACTTATGCCAATGACGTGTGGTCTTCCTCGAACGGCGCAGACTGGTATCTGACCAAGGATCATGCGGATTTTCCAGGCAGAACCCAGCACGCTGCCGTCGTTTTCAACGGAAAAATGTGGGTAATCGGCGGCAACATCTCCAATGCCTTCGGAAATGATGTCTGGTCTTCAGCGGATGGCATAAAATGGGATCTGGTGAAGGACCATGCTGATTTCCCTGGCCGCCTGAATCACAAGGTACTTGTCTATGACGGCAAAATGTGGGTGATCGGAGGCAACATCTCCACAGCTTTCAGCAATGACGTCTGGTATTCTACAGACGGCGCGAAATGGTATCCTGCCAAGGATCACGCGGCATTCCCGGACCGTCTGGCGCACACAGGTGCAGTATTCAAAAACAGAATGTGGGTGATCGGAGGCAATGTATCAGTCACTTTCGCCAATGACGTTTGGTATTCCTCGAATGGCGCTGACTGGTTTCTGGCCACAGACCATGCTGAATTTCCCGGCAGGTTTGACAATACTTCGCTCGTCTGGAACGACAAAATGTGGGAGATCGGCGGGAACGTCAATGTTTCATATGCCCGTGACGTCTGGCATTCAGTCGCTTCATCTCCAGTCACGCCTGTGGACATCAGCCTAGCCACCACTGAAGTCACCCTGGAAGTACTTTCTTACTCTCTGACACCCACTGGCGAGGTTCAGAATAATGACGGGACTTTAGCTGCACAGGCTCTTACCTGGAGCATTTCCACAGGCGAAGGCAGCCTGGCAGGATCCACATATAACAGGGGAACGCATGGCGGAACTGTCGAACTCTTGGCAAGCTATACTGAAAACTCAGTAAAAGTCAGCCGCAAGTTTGTACTCCATGTTTCAGACTGGATCAAGGCCGCTGACAATGCGGGATTTACAAAACGATTTGCTCATAAGGGAGTATCGTTCAAGGACAAGATGTGGGTGATCGGTGGTTGGGATTTTACGACTTGCATGAACGATGTCTGGTCATCTGCAGACGGAACAACCTGGGATCAGGAAACTGCTGCCGGCTTTACTGGCCGTTACAATCAGGTTCTCCTCTCATTTCAGGGCAAGCTTTGGATAATCGGCGGATTATGTGCTTCTGGTGCAATTAATGATGTCTACTCTTCCCCTGACGGCAGGACCTGGACTCAGATCACTGGAGCAGCCGGCTTTGCAGCCAGGCAAGGTCATGCAGGACTTGTCTTTGACAATAAGCTGTGGGTGATCGGAGGCAATGACTCCACAAACACCCTCAGGAATGATGTCTGGTATTCAAGCAACGGTAAAGACTGGTTCCAGGCCTCAGGCACCCCTTTCACCCCGGCACGCTGGGGTCACGAGGCATGTGTGTTTGGCGGAAAAATGTGGGTGATCGGTGGATGTATAGACACGGCCGGCACCCCAGGCATCAGTGATGCCTGGTCGTCGAGCGATGGCATAAACTGGGTCAGGGAAACAAACACTGCAGGTTTCGGAACCAGATTCAATGCTTCATGCATTGTATTCAACAGTAAAATATGGATGGTCGATGGAAATATCAACGGCACTTATAAACAAGACATCTGGACTTCGGCAGACGGAACAAGCTGGACTCAAGCCGGAACTTCTACATTTTCAGCCCGTGACTGTCAGGCAGGATTCATATTCAACAACAGGATCTGGCAGATCGCAGGGAGAGACGGCACAGGCGGACATTACGATGTCTGGTACTCAACCGCCACAACGGAGATCACGCCAGTGGACATCGGCCTTCCCACTACTGAAGTCACAATTGAAATCAGTTCCACCTATACTTTACCCTCGACAGGCGAGATCCAATATAATGACGGGACTTTCACAACTTCGAATCTGAACTGGACAAGAACTTCAGGCAGCGGGACTGTGGAGAACATTACCTTCACTGCACCGGATACAGCAGGCACAACTGAACTCACTACATCCTATTTCCTGAACGGTGTGACAGCAAGCAAAAAACTTGTAATCCACATTGCTCCTGAAGGTGCGCAATGGGTGCTGGCCGCTGCTTCTCCAGCGTTCGCTGCGCGGCATTATCAGACCACACTTTTCTACAACAATCAGTATTGGGTGATCGGCGGACAGGTTGCAGGAGTCAGTAAAAATGACGTCTATTCCTCAACAGACGGTGTAACCTGGAGCCAGGTCACAGGCAGTGCAGGATTCACAGCCAGGCACTGGCATACAAGCGTTGTCTTCCACGACATGATGTGGGTGATCGGCGGTTATAACGGCACCAGTGTCAAGACAGATGTCTTTTATTCGAGCAACGGTTCCGACTGGTACCAGGCCACTGCTGCCTTGCCGGGCAGATATGCCCATTCCAGCCTGGTCTATGACAACAAGATGTGGCTGATCGGCGGCTACAATGGCGGCGAGAAGAGGGATGTCTGGTATTCCAGCAATGGAACAAACTGGTACCAGGCTGCAGCCACACCAAACTTTACAGCCAGACATGGCCATATCAGCCTGACCTTTGGCGGCAGGATGTGGGTGATCGGCGGTTACAACGGCACTGCGCCTGTGAACGATGTCTGGTCTTCTACTGACGGCATTACCTGGAATCCAGCTACAGGAACCGGTTTTTCTACGCGTTACGGACATTCAGGCCTTGTCTTCAACAATAATCTCTGGGTGATCGGCGGTTCACACACAGGAGCAGACTATCTGAACGATGTCTGGTATTCGGCAGACGGCAGCAGCTGGTTTTCTGCTATTACCCATGCGGATTTCCCCTCCCGTTTCGGGCATAAAGCCATTTCCGGAGGCGGGAAAATGTGGGTGCTTGCAGGTTATGACACAACCGACCGCAAAGACGTCTGGTACTCTGTCTCCACAGCCGAAGTCACGCCAGTAGACATCAACCTGCCCACCACTGAAGTCACGCTGGAAGTGAATTCGTATTCTCTACCTGCAACAGGCGAAATCCAATACAACGAAGGGACTTTCGCACCCCATGATCTTGCCTGGAGCTTTACCACAGGCGAAGGCAGCCTTGAAGGAACCACCTATACCAGAGGAACGCTCGGCGGCACCGTAGAACTCTCTGCCAGTTATACGGAAAATTCCGTCACAGTCAGTCGCAGATTAGTGCTTCATTTTTCCAACTGGGCGCAGATGGCAAACCCGGCCTGGGGCGGACGCAGCGCTTTCGGTACGCCGGTCCACAGCGGCGAAGTCTGGGTGATAGGCGGAGTTTCATCCGCAGGAAATGATACCTGGCATTCTTCAAATTTGACTGCCTGGACTGCTGGTTCAAACCTGCCCTCTAAAAATGGTGGATTCGGCAGCGTAAGCTTCAAGGGCAGAATCTGGGTGCTGGGCGGAAACAACAGCGGCCAGCTCAACAGTGTCTGGTGTTCGACAGGTGCAGGCTGGACTTCAATGGGCCAGACCACTCCTTTTACCAAGCGCGACAACTATGACTTTGCCCTGGCTTTCAACAACAAGCTCTGGGTGATCGCCGGATACGACGGATCCAGTTTCCTGTCCGATGTCTCCAGCTCTCCGGACGGCCAGGTCTGGACGTCCATGGCGAGCGGAAAATTCCCCGGCAGAGTCGGGCATCAGTGCCTGGTCTACGATGGCAAACTCTGGGTCATGGGAGGCAGGAACAGCGGCGGCAATCTTGGAGACATCTATAATTCGGAAGACGGCATAACCTGGAATACCGTCACACCTGCTGCTCCTTACTGGGGGGCAAGAACCGATTTCACCGCAGCCGTGTTCGACAACAAGATGTGGGTCCTGACTGGTTCAGGAGGATCAGATGTCTGGTATTCCAGCAATGGCGTCAACTGGACCAAATTCGATCCAACCTCTGTCTTCACACAGAGAGCCAGACCAAGTTCCTTTATTCTTAACAACAGGCTGTACATTGCAGGCGGAGATCCGGGTCCGATGAACACCATCTGGGGAACCACTTTCACTGCAGACAACACCCCAGTCGACATCAGCTTGTGGTATACAGACCTGTTTCTCGGGATGAGCCAGGTTTACCTGCTTCCGACCGGTGAGGTCCAGTACAATGATGGATCATTCATCAGCAGGAGCTTCATCTGGTCAGTGGCGAGCGGCAATGCGGTGCTGAATGATGACGGCACATTCACTGCACAGTCGGATCTGGGGCCCTCTATCCTTGTTGCTCGCTATGCGGAAAACGAAGTCACAGTGAGTCGCAAACTGACAGTCAACATCATGAGCGTGCAGCTGAATCAGAATCCAGCTGTCGCTACAGGTATGTCCTGTGCAATGGGCAGCGGTGTCACCTACAGCACAAGTTACGGCAATCACTGGGCAATCCCTGCCGGCAAATACATTGATTTCACTTTCACTGGCCAGCATGATTTTATCTTCACATTATGTGGTGTAATAAGTGGCGGGGTGAACAAGACCTACACTGATATCATCATCAATGGCAACACGAGTCCAATGTATTGGAACAACCATCATGCCGAATCAGATACCTTTATGGATTACACGATTCCAGCCTCGAATTTCACCACAGGATCAAATACGGTCAGAATACAGGAAAATTCCGGTGCCGGTGCAGCCGCCTGGATGAGCATGGTCAGGCTGAGATATTAACGATTAACGAAGAACGGGGTCAGACCTGAACATTGCACATTTCCTGTGTTTTGTGTGTTTCCGGGAGCGCGTCTTGTCAGTCAATTGACATATGTCAATTGACTGGATAATTTTCTTGGCTTGCGTCTACTCCACTATATTGGCATTTGACAATCTGATTGCGCCATAATATGCTTTAACAATGACAGCTAAGGAATTTTATCAGCGCGCTTCAGGATGCAAAAAGGATTTTGTCAAATCCTTCATCGGCTTGTTGAAAAGCCGGAAAATTAGTTTCTGCGTCATCGGCGGACTGGCGGTGAATGCTTATGCCGAACCGGTTGTGAGCCTGGACTTGGATATTGTGATCACTGCTGATGGAATAGAAACACTGCTGGAAGTATTGAAAAAAAAATATGCATTGACTGAATTTGAAAACAGCGTCAATATCTCGGTAAAAGGCTCGGACCTCAGAATCCAGATCCAGACAGATCCAAGGTATCAGAATTTCATTTCCAGAGCCCAAAAAAAGCGTACTCTTGGCTATCTGCTGCCTGTTGCAGACATCAGAGACGTTCTGCAGGGTAAAATCTGGGCAGCTTCGGATGATTCGCGCAGATCGAGCAAAAGGCAGAAGGATCTGGCAGATATTCAGCGTTTGCTTGAAACTGCTCCGGAATTAGAGGAAATGGTACCTGAAAAGCTGCTGAATCGATTGCTCTAAATCGCGTCCCTAAGTCATTCCCATCATTTTTTTTATGATGAAGCTCGCCACCATGTTGCCCTTTGTGCCGCGGCCGAAACCGGCGTCCATCCCGCATTCCCTGGCTGCTTCATCTGTCACCTGAGTGCCGCCAGCGATCAGGAAAACGCGGTCCCTGATGCCGCGCTCAATGCAGAGGTTGTGCAGCTTCTTCATGTTTGAGACATGCACGTCGTTATGGGTGATGATGGTTGAAATCATGATGATACTGGCGCCGGTTTCTATGGCAGCATTGATCATCTTCTCGATCGAGACGGATGTGCCCAGATAATGGCATTCGAATCCGTATTTCTCGATGCCTCCGTGCTTGATGTTCAGGATTTCCTGCATGCCGACCGAATGCTCGTCTTCGCCTACAGTTCCGCCGACAACCTTCAGCTTGCGCTTCTTGGTCTCAGTTTCGATCACAGCGTCTGAGAGCAGTTCGACTTTCTGCGGGATCTTGAGCTTGGTCTTGTCCACAGCGAACGGCACCACCCCCTTGATTTCCAGGTATGTGCCTTCGGCAGGGTGAAGCACCTGCGTATGTATCACCTGAGGGTCCATCAGATTCATTTTTCTGCCGATCTCGAGCGCAGCTTCGCGAGCCACTTCTTCCCGCTCAGGCAGGAAAATGCTGACCGTCACAATTCCATCTCCATGCCATTCCACTTCAGGCTTCAAGAGATTCTTCGCTTCGTCCTCGATCTTTTTTGCAAGCCTCTTCCCTGCATTGTCGTTCTGGTCCAGCTCATCGATATATTTGATTTTATCAGGGTCGCAGAGAGTGCAGCCGCCGATTGCTTTACAGGGATCCTTCTTTTTTGCGGTGTTGTAACCGAAATGGCTGCAGACAGGCGCCAGATAATCTTTGTCACGTTTACAAATAGTATCTGAACTTACCCCTCCGTCGGATTTCCGCACAATCCCGTCTCCGTGCCGCTCAGGGTATTTGCCTGAATCCACGAAAAATCCGGCTTCCACTGTGGCGAAATAGCCGCCCAGTTCGATCATTTCCTCCATGAAGAGCACTGCCCGCTCCTTGAGCTCGCGCACCATGGCTCCCAATGGCCCGTCGAAATCCAGCTTGACCAGTTCACGCAGCCCGTCCAGAGCCACCAGAGTCTGCTTGGCCGTGGTAGTGCCGCGGATATTGTTGTAATGCCAGGGCACGTTCCTTCCCTCGTCGGGTGTGATTGTGGACTGGATGTCAACGCTGGTCAGCCTGGAGATCAGAGTGTCGATCACATGGGTGATAGTGGCTTCTTCCATGTCTGATTCCATGTAGCGGGTGTTCTGCTGGGCACGCATCTTGTATTCGCTGAACAGTTCGCGCAAGGCTACTGCATAAGGCAGGTCATACCACATTTTAGGTGCAGGAGGGGAATTGGGCGGCACAGTGGAAAGCCCGATCTGCCCTTTCGGCATGCCGACAGCTGCCGAATAGGCGCAATTGATGCCGTGCTGGACAAGCAGCTCAGGCATCACGCACCAGGCCTGCTTGGCTGTAGCGTTCGCATTGTGGGCACCGTCGATCTGGAAAATGCCTGCGTCTGCCATCAGTTTTTTGGCGACAGCCGCGTCCACGAAGGAGCGGTACATATTGATGTTCCGGTAAAGCACATTGTATTGAGGGTCCTGATGCGCGCCGTTGACTCCTTCTTCAGCATACATCACCGCGATTTCAGGACCTGCGATGCCTGAGACATAGGAATGGAAATTGATGTTGCGGCCGACCTCGTCTTCTATCATGTCCAGCGCTTTGCGGGTTGCCCTGACCTGTTTCCGGGTAATCGGCACTCCTCCCACGCCTTCGGGACTGCCTTCGATCAGTCCGTCAAAATGGGACTGGCCGAGAGTTCGGATCACCATCAGATGGTCTGCTCCATGCCAGGCAGCCATCCGCATTCTCCTGATATCGTCCTCGAAACGTCCTGAAGCGATCTCAGTGGTGATCACGCAGTCAGGCTGCGGGTCGATTCCTTCAAAATGCTTGGCAGCAGGAAGAGGGATGGAATTTTTGAGCGGCTCTGAGCACTCGTGGAATACGAATCTGTGCATTTTAAGGCCTGGTTTCTTCTTCCTCCAGGTCCAGCCTTTGCGTCTCGGCCTGTATTGATCGAGATCCTTGAGGATTTCCGGGATATTCAGCTTTTCGTCTTTTTTAAGCATTGGGAGCCTCCTCTGCAAAGAGTCCGGAAAGATCAGCACCTTTGATGATCGCCTGGCCTGCTTCTTCGATCCCGGTCTTCTGCTGCTGTGAAAGCTTCAGTACCACATGCCCGGCCCCTTTGCCAAGCAATCCGGCTTCCCTGACTTTATCTACAATTATCCTGGCATCCAGGGAAGAAAAGCCCATTCTCAGGATAACTGAGCGTTCGATTGAAGGCGAAGTATGAGTTTCAGCGAGTTCGACAAGCGGTTCCACCAGCTTATCAGCCAGCTCCCAGAATCTGGCCTTGAGCTGCTCGTCAGTCATTTTTGCAAGGTGTTTGCGTCTTTTCTCGAAATCGTCTTTGCGTTCCATGAATCCCCCAAAATGGATATTGGGGATTATTATATCAGATTTTCCAGCGCTTCGGTTTCGCTGGGGTAAATGGGTATGAACCTGTTGATCTTAGTGATTTCGAATACTTTTCTGATCTGCGGGTTTGGTCTGTAAACCACAAGTCTGCCGCCGTTTTTCTTGAGATCAACGAACAATTTCTTGATCGTGCCCATGCCGATACTGTTGATATAGGTAACTCCAGCTAAATCCAGGGCGACTTTAATTTTTTCTTCAGAACAGACTTTGTCGAAATATCCGAGCACCATTTCATCATTGAAATAATCAAGCTCACCGTCCAGGCTGATTACTGTCACAGGTCCGTGCTCACCATTATCTATTGATCTTGAACTGATTACCATCTACAACCTTCTCCGCAGAATTCGCTTATAAATTAATTATAGCCATAAAACAGAGAAAGTGAAGTGCTAATATTCAGCGTTGATTCTCGACTTTGTCAAATGACGAGAAACGACCCCGTTCCCACATTCCTTCCACACTGTTGGGATCTTGATTCTTGAGTTCATTTAGAATATAATAGAATTAAAATGAATGCATAGAGGTTTTTTATGCCCAAAACAGTTACTCTGAGACTGGAAGACGATATTTACAAACTATTTCTGGATGCCTCCAGGATAGAAAACCGCAGTATCGCCAATCTGATCACTACTTTTGCCCTGCATCAGGTTGAAGAATTCTTTTTTACCGATGAATTTGAGACCGAGGAAATTCTTACCAACCATAAACTTCTCAAGAGGTTGAACCAGGGAAGGCAGGATGCTGCTCTAAGAAAGGGAAGCTTTGTTGAGTGATTTCAGGATCTTTGAAACAGAAACATTCAGAAAAGACCTCAAGCATCTTTTTAAAGGAAGAGGTCAGTTTCTGGAAAAACTTGCGGATTCAGTATATCCCCAATTGAAATTGAATCCATACTTCGGCAGAAACATCAAGAAGATCAAATCCCTGAGCCCTGAGACCTGGCGTTACCGGATCGGAGATTACAGGTTTTTCTTCTCAATCGACGATCAGGAACGGATTATTTTCATGCTGACAGCAGTAAAAAGAGAGAAATGTTACTAAAATGTGCCGGGCAGATTGATCCTTGATTTTGTCAAATGACGAGACGCGACCCCTAATCTCCTAATCTCCGACTAATCTCAAGTTCAGTATTGACATCATGCTATATCACGATATAATAATATCAGAATATCACGATATGGAGATATCATGGGAAACACCACCATCAGGCTGCCTGACGACAAATTGAGAATGCTGCGGGCGATTTCCGGATACGAAAACAGGCCGATGAGCCGCATTGTCGAGGAGCTTCTGGACGATTACCTTGAACGTCACAAGGAAACACAGGAAATAATTTCCTGCAAGACCAGTATGGAATCGATCAGGCGCGGACTTGAGGATGAAAAGTCCGGGAAAATGGCCTCACTCAAAAAGGCAAAAAAAATCCTGCATGTGGAAGATTGAACTGAGCCGGGAATCCCTTAAACAGCTTCAAAAAACACCCGTTCAAAGGGTCAGGCAGATCATTAAATCCCTGCAGGATTCATCGGCATCTGATAATCCTTATTTTCATAAGCAGGTGAAACACCTGACCGGAGATCTGGCCGGCCTCAGCAGATTAAGGGTAGGATCGTACAGGGTGATATTGCGATTCGTCAAAGACCGGCAAACAATCAATGTGATTTCCATTCTGCCGCGCGGAAACGCATATTGAATCAAGTGCAAAAGCAAGCCTGAAGCCTTAGTGGCCCGCCACAAGCTCCTCCGGGATTAATCAAATTATGTGTTGATCACCAATGATGGCCGCATAATAAAGCGGCAGAAAGGTCAGTTTCTGTTTGGATAGTTCTTTATAAGGACCACTATAGAGGACCAATCCCTGCGGACAATACGGATATTTTTCCAGCATGAGATGAAGGCTTTTCAGACTGCCTCCAGTTCCTGACTTGACTTCTACAGGGTAAATCTTCCCTTCGCGGACTGCCAGATAATCAATTTCTGCGTTGCTGTTTTTTGCTTCTCGTGACCAATAGAATAAATCCGGTCCATGCCACGCCATCAATTCCTGGGCGACGAACTGCTCGGCAAGTTTGCCCTGATAAATTGCCAGCAGATTTTCCTGTGCAATCTCCAGATCGACAGTGACCTGGCAGAGCCGTTGCAAAATTCCAATATCCAGCAGGCTGGCTTTGAACTTTTTTTCACTCGCTGAAGCACCGAGAGGCAAACCGGATGGGTTGCAGGCCGGAATTTTATGAATCAGTTTCGCTTTGGTCAATAATTCAAAAGCTTTTCGATTGGTTGGCCCGCTGTGACCATCGTTCAAACGGGTATATTTAATCTGTTCGCCGACTGCCAATGCCACATGCAGGAATACGGCGTCAAGGCAGGACGGGTCGATCTGCGGCTTGTATTTGGAAAAATCATCCCGAAAAGAATCAAGGATTTCAGATTGAACCCGGAACACTTCCAGTAAAGAGTTGCTGTCGCGGTATGTTTTGACACACTCCGGCATCCCGCCGACAAAAAAGTATTTTTTTAATTCGCCGAGGATCATCTGCTGAATCGCAGATGATATCTGTAATGGCGGCTTAAGAGTCTGCTCTGCCATTGCTTCCTTTCCCAGCGCTAAAAGGTATTCGTAGAAAGTCATCGGATACATCTGCAGATACTGGACCCTGCCCACAGGGATGGGAACTTCAGAAAAGGCAAATCCCAGCAGCGAGCCTGCAGCAACAACATGCAGTTCAGGCATCTGCTCGTAGAAATAACGCAAAGCCATAATTGCCCTGGGGCAGGCCTGAATTTCATCAAAAAACAAAAGAGTCCTGCCTGGGATGATCCGTCCACCGGACAGCTCCAAAGCCTGGATAATTTTCCCAGGGTCAAGGTTGCCTTCAAAATGGACATGCAGGTCATGCCGCTTTTCCAGATCGATTTTCACGTAGTTTTCAAACTGCTCAGCCAAAGCATTCTCAACCAGCCAGGTTTTCCCGACCTGACGGCCTCCTCTGATTATCAGAGGTTTACGGCGACTGGAATTCTTCCAATCTGCAATCTGTTTTTCAGCTAATCGCTTCATTTACATTCCCTGCTTTTAGTTTTCCAGCCATGATTTTATCATTTCATTTTAGATAGTCAAGTCTATTTTCGTCTTTTTAATTTAGTTTTCCAAGCATCAAGTTAATTCAGATTTTGTCAAATGACATCAGCCTGACGAGAGCGTCCCTAATTTCCTCTATCAACAGCCTGTGTAGGTCTGACACCTTAGACCGACCCACGTTGAATCTTAAGAATCAGAATCAGAATGTCCAGTCAGGGGCAGTTGGAATATTTCCGAAAGATCCGTTATTTCCTGGTGCAACTGGGGTAATTGCTTTACCGGCATGGAATATTTTATCCCCGCTTGTGTTTGGGTACCAGCCCTGAATCAAAAGTGTAAAGGTCTCGGTTGTGCCTGCGCTAAAGGGATCTGTCCAGGTTTCGTTTACGGAATTTGAACGAGTAATCCAGCCAGATTCATTCCCTGCGTTGTCAGAGCATCTGTACATTGTCTGATACCCTGCCACGCAAGAGTATACTATTGTGAAGATAGCCTGCGTTCCCTGGTTCTCTACTTCACTACCTGTAGTGCTGAAACTACCGTATGCCGGGGGATTGATATGGAAAGCGATTGTCCCGCTTCCGGTTTCACCTGCAGGCGAGTCAGTTGCATCTAAACTGTAATGGGCGTCAGGATTGGTAGCGGAACCTCCGCAAATCTCACTGAATTGTCCGTAGAATGGCTGGGATGTAGTGAAGCCAGACCATGGACCATCTATTTGAGTCCATTTGTAAGTAAATGAGGAATCATCATCATTGATGGTCACATTGAATGGGAAATATGCATTTACATCATCCTTAACTGTTTTAGCGACAACCTGCGGCCTCTGGTTGACATAAATATCCTGCGGCGTATTTACAGTTCCTGATGTCCTGCCATTACCGCGGTCTGCATAGACATCAAAATTCCTGGCATGTCCTCCGCCTGAAGTGACAGAGTAAATCTTAGCCGCTCTCCATACGACTCCACTCCAGGACATTGTGGTGGAGGCGTATGTGCCACCGTTGATCTTGATCTTGCTGCTCATGCTTGGAATCACAGAACTCCCGGGTGTGCCTGAAGGTAATTGATAGTTCATGGTAACAGTCGCACTTCCTCCTTCGAGATAGACATAATAATAATACGGTGTACCGCTGACTGTTCTGGTCGGCGGCGGACCTAACGGTGCGGTCCATTCTGGTACAGGAGGATTGATGGTGAGTGAAGCGGTCTTTTCATTTTCATGGGTGGTAACGCCGCCGCTGTTTCCAATACTGTCCGTGACATGATATCTGATTGTATAAACTGCACAGTCATGGTCGCCGAAATTGTGGGTCAGAGGGCTTGAGAAACCGACGTTTCCACCCATTCCGTCATTGTACCAGGCACTGAGCCCGCCGATCCCTCCACTTGCTGAGTAAGACATTGTCGCTGTAGCAGAAGTGCTAGCGTCGATCGTTGACGGGGAAATGCTCCAGCTGTCTATCGAAACCACATTATAAACATACACCGTGAGCTGGGCGGAATTTGTGCTCGGTTCGTCATAGGGATCTTTGACCTGTAGGCTGAAAACCTGTGTGCCGTCAATCGGTTCATTGTACCTGCAGGTTTTGGGAGAAGAATAAGGCGCAGGTATGGATGATCCGGGGCCTGATTCTCTTTTCCAGATCACATGGGAAGTGTCCCAAATGAAAGTGTAGGCGTCATCGTCGAGTATTCCGATGGAAAAATCCTTGTTCGTACTTGGCCGCACGTCGTCGATCGTGTAATTGTCATTGCCTGAATAAGCCTGGGCCCAGGGCCTCTGATTGATGAAAACCGACTTCGGAATAGTGATTACAGAAGAGGTCCTGCCATTGCCGCGGTCTGCGTAAACGTCGAAGCTCCTGGCATGCGTGGGAGATGATGTCAGGCCGCTATATGTTTTGGATGCCTTCCAGATGGTGCCGTCCCAGGCCATGACATTGGCTGCGTAGCTGCCGCCATTGATCCTAATCTGGCTGCTCATGCTGGGAATGTAAGTATTGCTTGGCGTGGTCGACGGCAGTTCATAATTCACAGTGATGTTCGTACTGCCGCCGTTTGCGTAAACATAATAATAATAAGGCGTGCCGCTGATAGTTTTTGCAGTAGCGCCTGAGGGATCCTTCCAGGCCGGCACAGGCGGGTTGATGTAAAGAGTTTTGGTGACGATCGGCTGGTGGGGGCCGCCGAGCGCTGCAGGGTAGCTGTCCACTGTCTGCCACCTGACAGTATAAACGTTGCAATCAACGTTGAAGTAATTTTTTGTTTCCGTACCTGTGCTGTTTAATTGCAGACCAGAGCCCAGTCCATAATCCAGATAGTAATTCAGATCAGGCAGTCCACCAGTTGAATTCTTTTCGATTTGTACATTGGCGGATGTGTTCGAACAGGTGATTGTAGAAGGAGACAGCGAGAGTGATTCAGAGATATTATCATAGGCATAAATAGTGTAGGTTGGACCGTTTGTGCTGAGTTCTCCATCAGGGTCTTTAACCTGCAGGCGATAAGCATAAGTACCTGCAGTGGGAGC
This sequence comes from Candidatus Wallbacteria bacterium, assembly GCA_028687545.1. Taxonomy (NCBI): domain Bacteria; phylum Candidatus Walliibacteriota; species Candidatus Wallbacteria bacterium. Next base: position 48,766 of record JAQTZZ010000017.1, on the reverse strand, counting down.
AGTGAAAGTGCATTTCTGGCCTGCGGCAAAACCGATCGTGACATTCGGTGGCATGGGAAGGGGTGCAGGATCGAGCTGCGTCCATTTTATTGAATTATTATCCCAGGGGAGATAGCTGCTGATCAGATCGTCGTCATCCACACCAAGTTGCCAGGACCAGTTGAAATTGTATGGTACTACATCCTGAGTCTTGTTTCCCGAAGAAGTCGTTACATAGGCGTTAGGGACATGATTGACATAGATATGCTGCACTTCTTCTGTGGAAACCTTGGTGTTGCGGGTGGCTTTGACATACATGTCGCAGACATGGCTTGCCACATCCAGGTCCCAGACCTGATTGTCTTTCCAGACCCCGGTTTCTACTGTCATTGCTTCAGTTCTGGAAGTTACACCAGCCTGACGCACTGTCCCGTCAACAGCGCCGACAGGAGCGCCTGGAGTCGGCGCAGGAAGGTAAAAATTCAATGTAACCTGATTCTGAGTATTGGCAGCATTATAAGGCGTAGCAGTGTAGGAATAATAATAATAAACAGTGCCGACTCCGTTCTTCTGCCAGGGATAAGTTTTAGGTGAGAGTGGAGCGTCCCAGACAGGTGTCTGCGGGACTACTATCACTGTTTTTGAGCTGGAATCAAAATGCGGGATAGCTAATGAACCGGTCTGGTCGGATCCTTTCAGAATCAACGGATAATCTCCGCTCCTGCAGTCATAACTGCTGAAATCCTTGTCTTCTAACTCATAGGCTGTGTTGATGAATGCTCCGTAACCGTAATCAATCTGAGGGGTTCCGACAGGCGGCAGTGCGCCGGTTGTGTTGTAAAATTTATTCAAGGTGATGACAGTGTTGTCTCCCCAGATTTCACAAGTGCGCGAGATGTTCAGAGTGACGTCCATGGTGTCATAGGCATAGATCGTCATGACTGCAGTTGCTGTATTGAGGCTGGGTTCGCCATACTGGTCAGCCACCTGCAGGCTGTATTTATAGATTTGAGGCTTATCAGTGGAAAATTGAAATTTGGGTTTAGTGCCAGTTTGAGTCGGTGTATATCCAGGTATGCCTGAAATATATGTCCAGACAAAGTTGTCGGGATAGGGATAGCTTGTAGCAGGATCGTCGTCTTTGGAGCCTGCGGACCAGACATAAGTGTGTCCTGCACCTGCTATGATTGACACATGATCATAAGTGTAGCTCTCACCTGTATTGATGGCCCAGGCATCAGGCACCCGATTGATGCGCACAGGGAATTTAGTGCTCCAGGGAGAAGCAACTTTATTGCGCCTGGCACGCACTTCCCAGGTGTAATCGTGTGTCGGCGGATTCTTCAGGATCACAGACTGGGTGCCCTCCCACCAGTAGTCGCCCACCTCAAACGTCATAGCCCCGGAATATGGGAGTGCGACTTCATTTGTAGTCACTTCATATGTCACACCTCCTCCTGACCGCATCACAGGCGGGAGATGGAAAACGAGCTTGACTTCCATGGAAGTAGCCGGGTTCGGATAGGTAAAGTAATACATGTCATGATCCCAGTTGGTTCCTGAATTCCAGCTGGAAGCAGACCGCCAGTCCTTTGGCGCAAGATTCGCTGCCGGAAAATCCCAGAGCGGGATCTGGGGCTGGATTGTCAGCACCTGGGTGTTGGTATTGTCGTGGCCTGGGAAGCCCTTTCCCAGGCTGTCCCAGCCGTTCAGCGAGACTGCGAAGGTTCCGCACTCGAAAGTGCCGAAATCGTGGGGATCTGCCGGATATTTATTCGGGTTCATGTCGTCGATTTCTCGTGTTTGCCATCCTCCCCCATCTCGGTAATCTATCCGGCATGAGTATGGCTTGACGCCGCCAGTATGGGTCTTGTTAAGAGTCACAATCATATGATCTTCTGTAGTATCCATGAAGAGCGGATTCGTATCAAAAACTTTATCATCTGAAAGTTTGAGGGTCACCACAAAGGAATTGGAATTGACTATAGTGAGCAGGGTTTCATTGGTGCTGGGCTCATTATACTGATCCCTGATCTGCAGTTTATATCTGCAGACAGACTCTACTCCGACACTGTCCTGATACTGGAATTTGGGCTTTGTGAGGAAAGTGAGTTCTTTGGTAGTGCCTTCAATCTGCGTCCAGACGAAATGGGAAGTGTCCCACTTGTAGGCTGAGTTTGTGAGTGGCATGTCGTCATCATAGACGCTGACTTCAAAGCTGACTGCTGTGCCGTATGTACCTGTTTCAATGGTCCTGATTTCGCTGGTAGCTAATGGAGATCCTGAAAGCAGGGTCCAGGGGATCCGGTTGATCTCAGCGGTGATCTGATTGCTCCAGGCTGATTCCTGGGAATTGCGCTTCACTTTGACTATGTATTTATGGTCATGGATAGTTTTGGCGTATGTTCCATTGGGATAGAACCATGGTGTTAATATTCCTGTCCAGGGTGTGCCTGATGTCATTTTATCGGAATATGAAGTTTTCACGCCTGCGGCAGGCGGGGAAGTAGTCTCCCAGATCTGGAAATAGGTTTCAGGAGTGGTCAGCACAGCAAGGTCGTCGTGGAATTTGAGTGTAACAGCCACAGTGCCGTTCTGGGTATGATCTGTGGGGTGGCTGTAAGGGAAATAATAAGTGGATTCAGCAGTCAGTGTGCAGGGAGTGGTCCAGGAGGTGGTTGGAGGATCCCAGACAGGCTTGGGCGGCCGGATCGTGAGTATCTTGGCATCTTCGTCGTGATGCGGCTGATAGGTGGTCGGAGCGTACAGGGTTGCATAATAATCGTCGCCTTTCAGCCTGAATTCGTAAGTGCCGCAGTCCAGGTAACTGAATGATCTGCTTTCTGCGCCGTAAGAAGATAAGTAACTGACCTGACCCGATGTGGCAGGCAGGGTAGTGCCGCAATACCAGATATCGCTGAGGCTATTCGAGCCATTGTAGCCTCCCAGCACCCAGATCCTGTTCCTGAATACAACTGCACCAAACAAGGCGCGGCCAGACCAGCCGGGCTTGGTCCCTGACTCGGTCCAGGCACTGCCGTTTGTGGAATACCACAAGTCATTATACATGGTAGAGTAGCCATTTTTATGCCCGCCCATTACCCACATCTTACCGTTATAATTAATCATGGCATGGCCTTCGCGGACATCCCAGCCGGCTCCGTTGGTTGCTGTATTCCAGTCTGCGCCATCTGTAGACGAGTAAACATCGTTGCGGAAAGGAGTAGCACCTCCGCTGATCCACATCTTGTCTCCCCCGCCGTCATTGTATACCACTCCCCTGTGCTTGTTGCGCATAGGGTAAGTATCAGTCAGAGGTAGATTGTTCCAATGCTCCCCGTCTGTAGTCATGTAGACATCATTAATAGCCCCGGTTGTGCCGAATCCCCCGATTATGTAAAGCACACCTGCGTATTCCAGGCAGACAGTATTGCAAATCAGTTGCGGGAATGTTGAACCACTCTGCTGCCAGGTCACTCCATCTGCTGAGCTCCAGATGTCGTTTTTGCGGGTGCCGTCATCTCCTCCGATCACCCACAGTTTTCCTTTGTATCCGACAAAAATCATCCCTTCTCTCGGACCCCAGATCTGTCCGCTGGTATAGACTTTTTCCCAGAGCATTCCGTCTGCTGAAGAATAAATATCATTCAGAGAACCCCCATCTGTTCTGCCGCCTGCCACCCATATTTTCCCGTTAAATACTGTGCAGCCAAAGTTGTAGCGGCTGCTCCAGGGAGCTCCTTTGGGGACAGATTGCGTCCAGGCACTGGTGGGATCAGCTGTAGAACCATTGTCTGAAGTGGGCAGGCAGAGATACGGTGACCGCACAGGTTCCAGGCCGCCAGAATAGCTTTTGGTGATTGTGACAGGTGTCGTATCAGCACAGATCTCGTCAGTAATGGTCAATTCGACCGTGACAAAGAGATCATTGTAGATCCAGATCTCCATGGTGTTGCGGTTGATGCTCTGCTCATTGCGAGGATCTGTGAGCTTGAGCTTGAACTTGTAAACACTTGAGGTGGGATTGCTGAAGTGGAACTTGGGGCTGGTGCCTGTAGGAAGAGGCACTCCGAGACCCCTGTTGAACAAGCCTGCTGCAACTTCAGAACTGGATGCCGCAACTTCCCAGGTAAAGGCCGAAGGATAATCATAGCTTGAGATCAGATCATCGTCGCTGACATCTACACTCCATGGCCAGTCCTGGTTCAGATACTGGCGCAGGTTTGTTCCGCCGCCTGCAGGATCTCCCTTAAGATAATACTGCTGGTGCGCGATGATCACTTCAGCAGTGGGAATATGATTGACCTCGAGATAGAGCGGGTCGCTCCAGAACGATTCCTGGCCATTGCGCAACACCTTGACTGTAAGTGTATGGGCGTGGGGAAGGTTATTATAATTGAACGGGCTCAGGAATCCTGTCCAGGGGTTGCCTGGCGACATTTTATCAGTGTACGAAGTTGTTTTTGTGCCGTATGGAGCGCTGGCAGTGTCCATGATCTGGAAATATGTATGCAGGTCAGGTACGGCAGTGTCTGTTAAAACAGTGAGAATCTCATGAAATTTTAATTTGGGATTTCCTGAAATGCTGCCAAGATAGGCGAAATAAAAAGATTTGATTTCAGCAGTACCAATGGATTTCAATTTTTCTCCAGGTGCCAAGGCTAATTCAGGAGTGTCCCAGAGCGGTTTGGTCGGCCTGATGATCAGCTGGACTGTGCTGGTGTCCTGATGGTTGGGGACAGGCCCGAAACAATCGAATCCATGCAGGCTGACCTGGACTGTTCCGCATTCGAGTGTGCTGAAATTATGAACGTCTACCTTGAAGCTGGGTTCATCCACTTCGATCGTCTTATAGCCTCCGCCGTCCCCGTAATTTGTCTGATCTGTAAAAGGCCCGATCCCGCCGGTAATGGTCTTGGTGAGAGTGACTGAGGCTGTGCCCTGATAAGTGATTTCAGGAGTGATTTTCAGGGTATTGTGGAACATGTCGTAAACATTGTATTTCAGCCAGGTCTCGTTTGTATTCGGTTCGTAGAACTGGTCCTTGATTTTGAGATTGTATTTATAAACGCCTGGGGTAGTGACCTGGAAATTGAACTGGAGCTTGGTCCCGACTTCTCGGGTGGGCTTGACAGGGATCGTGCCGCTGATCTGGTCCCAGTTGAAATGTGTGTCATCCCATGTGTAGACACCTTCAGTATCGTCGTCGATCAATCCCACAGTCCAGACTTCCTTGGAAACCGGCCTGACATCCATTTCCAGGGTAGGCTTCATGTCCCGCACAAAAGCGATCGGGACCTGATTCAATCGAACTGCCATGGTATCGCTCCAGACGGAATCTATCTCATTCCGCCGGGCTTTGACAATGTAGCTGAAATCATGCCGCGGCGGTGCTGAAGTCACGTTGGGATAAATCTGGCTCCCCTTCCATATACCGCTCGTCGAATCCATTAATCCGGTCTCCACAGAACCTGAAGGGAAGGTTTTGAGGGAATACTGGGTGGTGCCTGTCAGCCAGGGGCCGCTCGGCAGGCTGAAGGTAATGGAATAGGTCCTGCTTCCGCCCAGAGGATAAGTGTAATAGACAGTGGGAGTAGGAAGCGGGACCGGAGGATTGGCGAAGTCGCCTGCAGGGACAGGGGACGCGAAAACCGGCTTGGGAGGACGCATGGTCATGATCTCAGAGGTCCAGTCCGAATGCCCGAGTCCGATCCCGACTGCATCCTGTCCTTTGAGTATGATCTCGAATGTGCCGCAGTCCAGCGCATGCGGAGCCAGGCTGAAATCAACCTGTTCAGTGTCCCAGTTGCTCTTCTGGCAGGCCATTGTCATAGGCGGAGAAATCGCAGGCGGTGAATGCCAGATGTCATTTGTGGGGTTGGAAGTCCAGGAGTTATCAAAACCGCAGAAAATCCAGATCCTGTTGCTGAATGTGGCAGCAGCAAGCCTGCTGCGGGGAGACCAGCCGGGTTTGCTGGTGGCAAGCTGCCAGTTGCTGCCGTCTTTGGAACTCCAGACCTCGCTGTTGCATGAACTGCCGTCAAACCCGCCCAGCACCCAGATTTTTCCGTCAAACACCACCATCGCCTGTTCTTCGATCTTGTGCCCCAGAACTTCGGATAAACTTACCCGGTTCCAGCTGTTGTCTGTGCCAGGGGAATCACTGGCATAAAGCATGCCGCTGGGTGTGCCGGGCCAGCCGCCGAGCAGCCAGGCCTTAGTGCCGCTGCCAGGATCGAACGCGACTGCGCTCTGCCAGCATCTGGCAGCCCAGCCAGGGTTCGAGGTGCGCAGGGTCCAGTTCTTGCCGTCTGTAGAATCGTATACCCTGCTGACAACCACATTATCGTACCCGCTGGTCAGATAAAGTTTCCCGTTCAGCCAGAAAACGTTATGCTGGCAGTTGGAGTTAGGCAGATTTCCTTCGTTTGTCCAGGTTTTTCCGTCAGCTGTGCTCCAGATATCGGATTTGTATGTGGGAGCCGCAGAACTTTCTCCGCCTGCGATGAACATCCTGCCATTGCATTCGTAAGCGGCAAAACCACGGCGCCTGGACCAGGAACTGGCGTCGTCAGTATTGTCGCGTTCCCTGCGCCAGGTGAAACCGTCTGCCGAAGAATAGACATCATTGAAAAAAGTGGTGCCGTCATAGCCGCCCATCAGGTAAATCCTGTTATTGTAGACGAAAACCACCTGATCTGCCCGGGAAGTCCAGATCTGCCCCTGCGGGCTGACTTTCACCCAGTGCGCTGCAGGTGTGTTGGCGCCGTAAGGCGACAGGGAGCCTGAGTCCCAGCCTTCAGGCAGCGGGCAGACGGTCCAGACATCTTCAGGCATTGTCTCCAGATTGTTGATCACGCCAGAGTAAGTTCTGGGGCTCTGGTTTCCCAGATAAATTGTATAAACGAACCTGGAGCCGACGAACTTGTCTTTTTTGGCATCCAGCTTTTTATCCTTATCTGCAACATCTGAGAGGTCGAATGGACAATCAATCTTGTCCCATTTTTTCTCATACTTGGTACCCGAGTTATCGTAATAATCAGCGAGCACATAAGTCGTACCGCAGGCAGACGGGTTGGCCGAATCCATTGTCAAGTTAAAAAATATTTCCCTGTTCTGGTCGGATTTCCGGTGGATCTTCACGAGCGGCAGCACGCTGCACAGAGCTGATCCGGACGGAGCAGATCCTCCCTTGTAATAAACAGTGGGGGTAAGCGAATCGTAGAATCCCCACCACTGATCTTCCGAAAGCTTGGGAGAGCCGTTTTTCACTCCTTCAGCCAGCACGCTCGCAGCACCGTTTTTCACTCCGATCACCTGGAATCTGAGATTAATCATTGGATCTGATGAGGCCTGCACCTGGATGTCCTTGGCTGAAAAATTAAGGTTGCCTGTAAAGCCCTGTCCGACGCCCTGGGTCGCAGTTTCCAGTGTCTCGAATGGGTTGGAGCTGAAAAACCTGAGATAAGCCGTGTCTATATCCAGCTTGTCGAAATACAGGACAAAGTTGTAGGAAAATTTGTATTTCGTACCGGCAATCGCGTACCTGACATCCGACAGGATCACGCTGAATCTCGGGTCAGGCTCTGTCATTGCCGGTGTGTTGGTGCCTGTCGGCAGGCAGAGGATCGGATCAGGGACCGGAGGTACTCCGCCGTGATGGCCTTTGATGATGCTGATTTTGGGATCAGCCTGGTCGATCAGATTGCGGGAAAGGTCAAGTGTGACCCAGAAACTTCTGAAGACCCTGATCCTCATTTCGTCTGAGTCAGTGTAATTCCTGAAATAAATTGAATTCGGATCCCTGAAGTCATAAGAAGTCGTCGGCATGTATTGCTGATTCATGTCCTGCACCTGGAACATCACCCTGGCTTCCCCTGAATCGTCGGAACCGGTGCCGGGTAATTTCAGCAGGATATCTGTTTCAGCCGAATACTTATCGGAAAAGTTATCTTCCAGTTCGCCGTTCACGATCTGCCAGAGGAAAGTTTTCATGTCCTGGCCTGCATCGTTTGTTTCATAAGTGCCGGTCAGATGAATGGTCTCGTTCTCGATGCCGCCCATGTCTGGTCCGGCATCGCAGGTGGGAGGCATGTTGCGCAATGCGAATCTATCGATGCTGTCCAGGGAAGTGCCTGAACCGGAAGTGCCGAAAATCCGGTAATGATAAAGACCGAATTGATTCACGCTGTCATTGTCGCTCCAGAGGTTGGTGGAGGTATTGAAAACTTTCATGAAATCAGGGCAGTTGTTCGGCTCAGTATCGATGGTTCTCTCGACCCTGTAACCATTGGCTCCGCCAAGCGAGGAATCACCGAGCTGCGCGAAGGACAGGTCGAGCAGCTGGCATGTTTCCACCACATCCTTGAAGAAATTCACCCTGTGCGGATTGAACATGGGTACGACTATCTTGATTTCATTGCTGTAAACCGAAGGCAGAGAGCCGCTGCCTGTGCGCAATTCAGTCAGCCTGTAAATGTCTGAAATCTCCTTTGTCAGCGGACCGGATACAGGAAGCGCGGGTATTTCCACAGTATAGAAAAGTTCACAGGTATCCAGAATGCCGGTTCCATTGCATGATAATCTGTATTTGTCAGCCATCGGGATGCTGTCCCAGTTGAAATTCACATTCCTGCCGTCCAGATCATAATAAACGCTGGGATGCTGGAAAGTCGGCGGGATCAGATTCATGTTTCTGACGAACAGCCAGGGTTTGAGCGGGAAATCAGCCGGTTCTGCGACATTTTTCCCGTAATAAAGCAGCAGCGTCTGCTTGTCGCCGACAGCCAGACCGCGGACTATGCCTTCAGGCTGGATTTCATCAGTGTCAGGGTCCATTTCCACGTCATTCAGATTCCAGGATGAAGCAGGGGTGTTCTGGCCGGTCCAGGTAGTGCCGCCGTTTGCGGAATAGAGGATCTGGTATCCGTCAGACCGCTTCCGGCTCAGACAGGCGAAACCCAGGTAAAAATTCAGAAATTCCACACCCCTGACCGGAGCGTCGATGCCGATGACTTCCACTGTATTGTAAGTGCGGCCGAAGTTCCCTGAATAAAGCAGTTTCCCGTGCAGGCCTCCGGCCCAGACGAGCTGGTTATACTTGTCTGCCGAAGAAATGCTGTAATAGGGGGAATCAACCGCATAAGCCGGAGCGACGGTCTCAGCCGTCTCTGCAGTGTCGCCTGTCGAATCCCAGTGATAGTAAAGCATGTTCCGCTCTGCACCGTTGCCGATGGTCTGCCAATGCTCCCTGTCCCAGGCAGCAATATTGTCCTGAATACTGGAAGCGTGGAAAACTGCTTCCAGGGAGTTGCAGATCCCGCCGTTTGATCCGCTGTCTTCTCCTACGCAGATATATTTTTTATCCACACCGAGTTCTGCGTCGAGCAGGGATTTCATATTGGCGTCTGCAACAGCAGGCCTCAGTAACCCAGCCTGATACAGCCGATAGGTTCCCACTGATGAGAGGTTGTAGCCTGTCACAATGAAATGGTCATGGTCCTGGACTTTGACATTGGTGGGAGTCATGCTGCCGCTTGAAATCTTGAAAACTTCCCAGGTGTCGTCTCCGTATCCGATTGCTGAGAGCACATAATAATTTCCGCCGCTCCTGTCTGAGAGCACAGCCACGCGCCCGTCCGCCATGCTGCAGGACAGCAGATTCAAACCCGCCGGAACCGGGGGCAGGGCCACCTGATACCAGCCTTCCACCCTGAATGAGGCAGGTTCAGACCAGGCTGTATATTCATAGGTGCCGAGTTTCTGCGGGTCTTTTCTGAAAGCCCGCACCTTGAACATGTAGATTCCAGGGTCCAGGGCAGGGGTTTCCTTCATGTTCTCACCGGGCTGAATCACTAAGTCTGAGCTGAAATCAGAAAGGTCAGGCGAATGCGACCAGGCGACATGGAATCCTACCATGCCGGCAGGCACCTGCGGAATGTCGATGAAATTGATCTGCAGGCCGTGGAAATCAGGATCATTGTATTGGCTGTTCTTAAAGGTGATGATCTTGACTTTTTTGCCCTCAGTCATGTCTCCCAGCTTGATCCTGTCATCGAGCAGCGGAGGATCCACCAGCAGAACTTCCACATTGTCGGACTGGGAACTCCCTCCGATCTGGTTGCTGGCTGTTTCAGTGATTTCAAAGCTGTCTTCAGTGGGAGAGCACCAGATTTCCTTGAATTGCTTCGAGGGACTGACGTCAGTTATGCCGCCGATTACCCAGATTTTCCCTGAAAAAACTAAACTTGTATGAGCATTTTCAGTAAGGAATGGCGCAGGGCTGGCTGCCTGATACCAGACTATCCCGTCACCCGAATAGTAAACATTCCTTGGAGTTGACGGACTTCCGCCAATCACCCACATCTTATTGCCGAACACCACGCTTGTCTGCCCGCTCATTGCCGGGAATCCGTCAGGATCAGAGTTTTTACGTACACAGGTCCAGTTCACACCGTCAGGTGAAACCCAGGCATCTGCCATCAGGCTGCCTGTTGTCCCTCCAATTACCCACATCTTGTCGTTAAATACTACACTGGCGTGCCCTGCTCTGGCAGTAAAACCATTGGGTGTTCCGCTGTCCCTGGCCATGCTCCAGGTGGTGCCGTCATCAGACCACCAGACATCGTTTTTAAGCCCGCTGCTGCTTTCAGCTCCGATTACCCACATCTTGTTGTCAAAGATTACGCTGCTATGACCATACCTGGCAGAAAAGCCGTTGGGTTCTCCATTCTCTCGTGCGCTGTACCAGGTAATTCCATTTGTAGACCACCAGACATCGTTTTGTGCAACATGAGATGCGACTTGTCCGCCAATCACCCAGATCCTGTCCTGGAAAACCAGAGCTGTGAAGTTATCCCTCCCTGGAAACCCGGCATTGTTCGTAATGCAGGTCCAGTTTTTGCCGTCACTGGAATTCCAGACATCATTCAGGTAATTTCCAGCTGCTGCGCGACAGTAACCGCCGATCACCCACATCTTATTTTTAAACACAACGCTGGCATGACCATGCCTTTCCAGAAAACCGGGATCGCCTGTCACCAGCTTCCAGTCAACTCCTGCTTTGCCGCTCGGGAAATTAGTCAGATTGATGGTGGCAGTAACTGTCTGATCCGAGAGATTCAACCTGGTGGCTGTGGCAGCTACATCGCCGCCTACATTGAAAGTCAGCAATGTGGTGATGCCTGCGCCTGAAGTCCCGTGGCCTGCCCTGGGCTCGTCTCCTATGCCTGCGGTCAGGATAACTATTCCGTCAAAATCGTAATATGTGTCATCGCCATTACCCAGGTTATGACCATACATGCTGTGATTTGTCGCATCATAGGGAGTGGAAATGAAAAGGTCCGCCTGGTTGGGGGCCTGGGTTTCCAGGGAATCAACCGGCTGCTCAAAACCCATCGGCAGCCAGACGAACTTGAGATGCCCTTTCTTTTTGGCTTTGAGAGCTGGTATGGAAGGAGATCCGTGCCGCACTCCGTTGATGTCATAAACTTCGAACAGGCCTTCATATTCTGAACCAGCGCTGCCTGAGGTCTTAAGCTCGAACTCGATCTCGTCCAGCCTGGAACCTGCATCGTCATAGCTTGCAACCAGCAGAGAAGTGGAATATGGGCCGCTGGATGAGTTTTTGAGGGTATGGAGTTTGAGCGCAACTTCCATGGTGGGAATCTGGCCTTCAGGATAAAGGTCTATGCCTGCTTCTTCGCTCGTATAACCCGGGAAAACCTTGGCAGTGACTGTGAGGAAGTTGCCTTCAGGCAACTGCAGGTAGCGGTCAGCGTCGGAGCTAAAGAAGTTTGCCACATCAGCTGCAGCAGCTCCGGACTGATTGCCGATATTCCCCGTGTAGCGGTTGAATTCCACGTCCCCGCCGCTGGTCTGGCAGGCCAGCTGGGTGCTGTTGCGGAAATTGTTGCTGCGGATAATTCTGTCCTTGTAACCGACTGCATCGTAGAGCATTTCCGCTTTGACTCCAGTCGGGTTGTTGTTGAAATCATTCAAAATGATCAGCGGCTGTCCGCCGCCGCTTATGATTCCGGCCTTGTTCGCAGTAAAAAGGTTTCCCGAGATGGTAGGTGAAGTATTGTTGTCTATGCCCTGATCCATCTGATTCTCGAACTTATTATAGATCACCCTTACTCCGGTACCGCCGTTGGTCTTGATCCCTGTGCCGTTGCCAGAAAATTTGTTGCTCACTTCTCCGACTTCGACTGTATGGCCGATCAGATAGCGGTCGCCGTCGACGATCTCCAGTGCAATCCCGTTATTGTCGAACTCGTTCAGAGCCACTTCCACGCTCTGGCAGGAATTGAAACAGGCGCCGATATTCTGATAATTCGCGATCAGATTCTTTTTAAACGACGGATTTGTGAGACTCTCGCATTTCAAACCTGTGGTGTAATTTCCAAAGGCACTGGAACTCGCGTAATCGAAACTGTCGGCTCCGAAAAGGTTCACTGCTACCACGAGATTCTTGCTGCTCAAGGCCCAGAGCGCCTTGTCCCCTTTCGGAAGGTCCTGGGAATAAAGAAAACTGTTGGCACCGGCTGCGGTGCCGTTGCCCAGGTTGAGATTATCTGCAGAATGAAGCCTGATCCCGACTTTGTCGTTTAGAAAAGTAAGTCCTGTAATAGTAGTCGGAACTGCGGAAGAAGTCAGATTCAATCCGATACTGTCGTCAGTCAGGTAATTCCTGCCGCTGAAATTAAGATAAGAATAAGCTGAGAAAGAGATCCCTGTATCAGCCTTTTTTACAATCGATTCCGTACAGGTCAACGCTCCGGATCCGAGATTCAGACCTCCCCAGGCACTGCCTGCCGCGGAAGGCATGTTGAAGCGCTCAGGTTTGAATCCTGTCAGTCCGCAGGTCTCCACACTGTCGAAATCGTTGTCATCCGCACTGGTAAAGAAACAGTGATCCACTTCTGCAGTAATCATATTGGTCATCAAAGATCTGTCGCCGCCGCTCCCGCTGCCTTTGACGAGGCAGCGCTGCATGAGCAGTCCGCCTGGAGTTTCATTGATCAGAGTTTCATTGAGGAACAGGAAGCAATCCTTGAAGGCAAGGCTGGAATTAGCCTTGAAAGAGCTGAAGCTCGAAGTGTTGAGGCAGCCGTATCTGAATTCGAGCTTTTTGCCTGCATCAGCTTTGATTTTCCCGATTCCTGCGAAAGGGGCTGCATTGATTCCGTGGCTTCCCCACCATCCGAGGGACAGGTCAGAGGAAACCGACTCAGGTGGAATCGGGGGCTGGCTGTCGTTCTTGCTGGTGAAAATAACGTTTTTGTTTCCTGTGATGATGATTTCATCGCTGTTTTCGACGGCATAATCACCGCCGAACTTGATCAGTGTTTCACCAGTGCCTGCGTCAATCTGGATCTGTTTGCCCAGGGCGGCCTCGATCGTGGAAATGATCGCTGCCCCGTAATTATAGCACGGCCAGGTCTCGCTCGCTTCCACAGTCCCTGCATAAGCCCAGGGAATATGCGTTTCTTTGCCGCTCTGAGCCGAGAGAACCTTGGAAAAATCTGGTACATTCCTTCCCCAGTAATTGTACTTCAGGTTGGCTTCCTTGCCGTCGTCGATGGAAAGCACCAGTTTGAGGTCATCTTTGCTTTCAGTTTCGAGCCTGTTGTAATAGAAATTTTCCTGATTGCTGCAGTGCCCGTGGATTTCAAGGACACCGTAACGGAACCTCGCCCATTTGCAGATATCGAGCTCATCCCAGCCGTTGAGCACGATTCCGGTATATTCCCCATTTTTCGGACCAGGTGAGAGGAGCGGCAGAACCTTGCCTGCGATCTGGTCCGTACCGGTAGTAAACACTACTTCAGAAGTTGATGTTCCTTCGATCCTCAGGCTTCCGTTGCTGGTGAAAATGCCGGGTACTTCACCAGGGAAGAATTCGATCAACTGGGGTGCTGGTATTTTGATCTCACCCGTTTCCTGCAGCACATAGTCCAGAATCACGGTAGGTATCGGGTCGGATGGGTCGGCAGTAGGATAGGTTGCTGATCCGTTGACGCAGCCGGACAGGGCGAGCGGCTGGATATCCGACTCAGCCTGAGCCTGCTGATCTTCCCCTTTGACTAAAGCGTCGGCTCCAACTCTTGCTCCGTTGAAAAAACTGTATCTGGCAAAAACCCTTCCAGACCCTGTTCTCCGCTGCAGGTTCAAATGGTTGGCATTGAAATAATTGTAAACGAATACCGGGAGAGCGCTGCTGCCGATACTCAGCCCTGAATGGTCGATCGCAGTGGTGTTCCCGTAAAACAGGTTGAAACTGCCCGAAAACTGCCCGTCCCTGGAGCAGTTGATGCCTGCAGTATTGTTTCCAAAAAAACATTTGGCAAGATGAATCGAACCCTGATCGTCAAGACCGGTAGTATTGTTCAGAAAACTGCAGGAATCGGCAGTGTCTGTACCGAAGAGGGATAACCCGGCATAGTTGCGGATCAGGCCTGCCCCGTATAGATGCAGGGTCCCGGCTTTCTGGCTGATGGCTTCCCTGTTGTCCCTGAAAACTGAATTCTCAATGGTCTGTTTACCGGTATCGAATACAAGACCTGACAGATTGCCTGCGAATTCCGCCTGTTTGAACGTGAAATCACCGTTTGCGATTCTTAATCCGATCACGTTGTTCTGAAGAGAGATGTCACGCAGCGTGCCGCCGTATAAATCGGTAATTATGTTCTCATCAGCATGGGTGATCAGGATCCCGGGAAGATCCAGGCTGCAGGCACCGATTCTCAGGCCGGGCCACGCCTTTGAAATGCTGGGGTCGGCGTCATCAGGGGAGTAACCGCAGGAAACATCGTTGTATGAAGAGAAAATGACTGAAGCAAACTGGGGGCTCCTGGAGATCAGTTCGGAATTCTGGAATGAAATTGATTTTCCCTTGTTCGATTTGAAAGCAAGCGGACCGCGGAAATTATAGCAGCCGCCAGTCATGGAGAGATCGGTGTCATAAATATAGGTTCTATATGGATAATAATAATCACCATTAGGGTTTGAAGTCAGATACTCAGGATCTTCAGTGATCAATGGAGGCAGTTTCCTGCCTTTGTTCTGGCTGCGCCAGTAGCTCATGGTGGAGGTCATGACATACGGGCTGCTGGCAGCGTTCATCAGGTCGCTGACAGATACCCTGATGGTTTTACGGACAGGCACCAGCTGGAAAACAACCAGCCTGTCCCCATCCAGGATGAAGATTCTTCTTCCGTTAGGGGAAAGCAGAATCTCCATCGGGTTCGATACGTAGGATTCCATCGGCACGCTTCCCCTGGGTAATAATTGGGGGATCGCGCTGGACGTATCCAGGTAAAAAACACCCAGTCTGTAATTTGAGTCCTTGTAAATGACCATCACTATTTCCGGATTGACGCCGAAACTCAGGGAAATCGGGTTCTGAATATTGGGAACAGACAGTTCTAGAGGAAATGGTCCCTGCAGGGGTGAATAACTTCTGTCGAAATCCACAGTCATCCTGTCCAGTTCAATGGAAAGTCCGTCTTCAGGCCAAATATCCCTGCAGCCTATGGCTACAGTTACTCTCTGGGTAGGGGCAGGCAAAATGATGATCCCGGTTTCCACTGAATCCAGTGTGATGTCCTTGCCGAAGTCAGGCTGCCCTGCGCTGCTTAAATCCAGTGAGGGAGCTATTTCGCGGCCATATATCCATAATTTGCATGCTGCCTGGGTGCCTTTCTGTGAAAACCGGCTGAGAAAATTCAGGCCGACTTCGATAGTCCTCGTTTCCTCCTGGAAATTGAACTCTCTGTAACACCAGACCCATCCTCTGAATTTCCTGTCGCTCGTTATCTTAAGTACTGAATTCCCTGCCGAAGCCGGCAGGGTTGATGATTCCACTCCTACGTTGTAACCTCCAAGAGTGCCGCTGGTATCAAGGATCACATATTCTTCAAAACCATCGTACGAATTAAATTCGTTCAGGTAACGCTCAGCTGAATTGAAGATGGAAATTCTTTCGCTGGATTTGGAAAGGCAATAGACATATCTGCGGGATGGGTCCCTGTAAACCCTGTCATAATTCCGCGGCAGCTGTAAAGTGCTGCTGCCGTCGTCAAGGTAATCCTTGGCCCCGTCTGTAGACAGGGTGATCGCCAGGGAGTTTCCCGTGACGTCCTTGAGCACTCTCGGGAGGGGATTACCCGGAATGGTGCCTGCTGTTCCATCGCACCTGAAAATTTTGCGTTTGGAAAAGGTGTCGACTTCCATGATCCTGCCTGCCTCGTCGACAGCCTGCAGGACATGATACCAGTTGTCCCTCAGGACCAGCTTCCTGAATTTACTGAAAATCGGAAAAAAAGAATAGATCCCGTTCCCTGAATCTACCGCCATTCCTTTGGAAGTGGCCAGCCAGTTCCTGCCGCAGCTGTCGCCGGCAAAATCCCGGACATTGGCTGAAGCGAGACCTGTATTGCGGGAATCGTACTTAGTTGATGATTGTTTGATTTCCCATGCTGCCGGGGTCTTCTGGATTGTAAACATCCCTTGATCTGAGCAGACATAAAGGGATTGCCCGCTGTTTTTAAAGCGGTTGATGTGGGAAGTGCACATGGCGAGCGAGGCAGTAGTTGCAAAGGGATTGAGATTGGCAATAGTGCCTGGCAGGGTAAGCTCGCGGAAAATCATGAGATTCTGATCTGCTCTGGCAAGTGCCAGGTATCTTTTCCTGTCCGCGTAATAAAGAGCAATGTTACTGTAATCTGCAGACTGCATCACTCCGGATGGAAGTCTGATCAACTCGAAATGCTGCCCCCCATCCACGCTGAAATACGCGCCCAGGTCGGTGGCTGCATAGAGATAGCCGCTGTATTCGTCGAGCGCGAGGCTGCGCACGTTCACCCGTCCGGTAGGATCAGGCAATCCGCTGGCTGAACCGATGTTCTGGAATACACCGTCCCTGCGCACAAAGATTCCCTCTCCTTCAGTGCAGAAATACAGGCGCTGATTCCTCAGGTCTTTGAAAATCTGATTGACTCTTGTAGAGCCGCAGATTACCTTCCTGGATTCGTCGCAGAGCCCTGTGCGTGTGCCGAAGTAAGTCTTCCCCTCGTCCGGAGCATAATAAGCGCAGGTAATCATGTCCGGGAAAACCGGCAGCATTTTGCGGAAATTGGTGCCTCCGTCATAATGGATCCAGAGATTGCCGCAGGAAAACGCCGGGGTATCCGCTTCAGTGATCATTGCTTCAATTGTGCCGTCAGTAAAGTTTGAGGAAATTTCGGCGATTTTCTGATAGTGCAGCCCGAGGTTTACCCGATCAGTACTGGGGATGGCATAAATTTCAATCGAATCGGATGTGATCAGGTATAGTTCATTGTCTGTAGGAGAGAGAACGAAATCCTGGAAATCCGTTCCTGAGATCGTGGTCTCGATCATGTCGTCAAGTTTGGTTTTCCCGAGATTCACCGCTTTAAACAGGTTGTCGTTCATCACATAAAATCTGGAGGCATATCTGGAAAGCAGCGATTTTTTGGGTGTGAATCCGAGCGGAAGCGAAATCGTACGCACAAAACCGGTGTTTTTCAGGGGTGTGATGCCGTCGGCTTCCATTACCTTGACCTGGCGCCTCATCCCTGAATATTGAGTTAGCTTTTCACCGTTAGCTGAAATCGGATAAACTTCAGCCGACATCGGCAGAGCCTGATTTTTTCGATTGGCAATATTTTTCAGATCGTCGTAATCGCTGTAATCGTCCACATCGTCGAGACGCCTCCTGTCAACGACGGTTTCAATTGTGGCAGCTTCTTCCAGGCCGATCGAGAGAATGCTCTCAGGGTCGTCGAAACTTTTTGACAGGATCTCCTGCATCAGATCTTCGGCCAGCATGCGCATCTTCATCTGGCCTTCCACTTCCTTGCCTGACTGCACTCCAGTTGAAAAAAGAAGTGAGATTGGCAGCAAAGCCAGTGAAAGCAGTATCATGGTGACCAGGATCTCGACGATCGTAAATGCCCGCATTTTTTCCCGGTTAAATAATATTTTTATCAGTTTATTTTCTGATTAATTTAATTATACCAGAATTTCTAATTCTTTTCAGTAACTGAGAAATGGAGTATGGAGATAATAAACTTGGATTTGAAATATTTTGGATTTGTATGATAAGCTTTGTCCCATGATTAAAAAAATAACTTTGTTCGCCTTGATTTTCTGGGTTTCATCCGGTTTTTCCTATGGCTTCAAATCCCATTACCAGATCACTGAATCTGCACTCAGGAATTTATCGGCCTCACTGCCGGGACTATGCCGGAATCACGAAAAAATATCGTTCCTCTCAGCTCTGGTGGATGACGTAAAAAAAGTAAGAGCAGACGAGTATCCACGGCATTTCCTGGATTTCGAGAATTTTCCTGATCTTGGGATGGGGCTGCCCTCCAAAGAAGAATTCTACAAAAAATACAGCCGCGAGTTCATTACAAAAAACGGCAACCTCCCTTATGCCATTGAAGATGAGTATGCCGCCCTGGTCGACTGCCTCAAAAGAAAAGATTATCAATCCGCCCAGCAGCACCTGGGGTTTCTCTCGCATTATTGCGGGGACCTTTTCCAGCCCCTGCACATGACGAACTATTTCGACGGTTACAACAGAAAACAACGCGGCATCCATTCCGCCTTTGAATCAGGCCTGGCAGATGCCCTCTGGCCCAGGGTCGACCAGCGCGAGCTGCCGGGAATTGAGAGGATCACAGACCTGCATGGGAAGATTTTCGACCTGATGATGAAAAATCGCTCCTATATCAAGGATATCCTGATTAAAGAAAGTCTCTACGGAAAAGACAGGCTGAGATATCCAGGTCCTGATTTCGGCTCAGGCGACATCCGCCTGATGGGCTTCTGCGAAGAGCTTCTGCATGAATCAGTGATTTTTCTCTCCTCAGTCATTTTCAGCGCAGTCCAGGATGCAGGAAGTTCCCTGCCCCAGGGGACCGGCTTCGATCTGACTGCTGCTCTGAGAAGCTCCTACGACGAACCATACCTGAAAAAGATCTGCGAAACCAGCAACACTCTGATCAATGGAATCCACATCCATGCCGCACATCCTGAGTACCTGGCAGATCTTTTCAAGAGCCGCTCCATGCGGGAATCTGCCAGCTTCGTTCCAGACTCCGACTCAGTCCTGGAAAGCAACCTGGCCGAGCTGTTCTGCGACGGACTGCGGGATCGCTACCTGAAGGGCAACGGGATCGCGCTTTACAATGTCCGCGGTTTCCGCGAATGGTTCCAGCCTGGAATGATCCTGCTTGGAGACCTTAAGCTCTGCATGATGGAAAATGATCTGGCTGTTGTCAAGCTTACAGGATCTGAAATAATCGCCATTCTCGTCAAAGCCATGAACAATCCTAAAGTCTCGGGCGGTGCGTTCCAGCAGAGTGGCCTGAAAGTAGTCTATTCCAAAGACAAAGGCGGGTATTTCGTAAAAGAAGCCTTCTACGAAGGTCAAAAAATCAACCCTGATCACCTGTTTTTTGTGGTAACGAATTCTTTCCTGGCTCATGGCGGAGACGGTTATTCTGAATTCAGGAATACCTCTCGGACCGATCTGAAAGCCTGCAATGATCTGGAATTCTTCGTGGAATATTTTCACGGGAAAAACCTGAATCAAAAAATCGACGGCAGGAATACACTGGAATGATATACGACTCCCAGGCCACTAAAAGACTCCTTAAAATTCTGACTGCTGTCCGCTCCCGGAGAATCCTTGTGATAGGGGACCTGATACTCGATGAATACATCTGGGGAGACGCAACCCGTATTTCACCCGAAGCACCGGTGCCGGTGATCAAAGTCAGTTCACGCACTTATTCCCCCGGCGGTGCAGCGAATGTAGCCAACAACCTGCACGCCCTTGGAGTGAAGGTCTCGATCTGCGGCGTGCTTGGCGATGACGGTTACGGCAGACTTTTCAGGCAGCTGCTGATCGACCTGGGCATCAACACCGAAGGGCTGGAGATCGACAAACTGAGGCCTACCACCGTCAAAACAAGGATCATGGCACACAGCTATCAAATCGCCAGGGCAGACAGCGAAAGCACAGATCCGATCGGATCAGGAATCAACCGTCCGCTGCTTTCTAAAATCAGAGACAAAGCCTCCGGATCTGACCTGGTGATCGTCTCGGATTACGCCAAGGGAGTAATCACCGAAAGCCTCAGCAGGCCTCTGCTCACCTTTCTCAGGAAGATGAAGATCCCGGTCACAGTTGATCCGAAAGTGATAAATTTCCGTCTGTTCAAAGGAGCCAACACCATTACCCCAAATAAAAAAGAAGCTGAAGAGGCCAGCGGGATCGCGATCAGGGATAAAAAAAGCCTGATCAAAGCCGGCCGGAAGCTGATCCGGGACATGAACTCTGATTACCTGCTGATTACGAGGGGCGAAGAAGGCATGTCGCTTTTTTCCCAGAAAAATGTTTTCCATATTCCAACTGTAGCCAGAGCTGTTTACGATGTCACCGGCGCAGGTGATACAGTGATCGCGCATTACAGCGCCTGCCTGGCAGCAGGAGCTGAGCCGGTCGACGCGGCAATACTCGCCAACATCGCTGCAGGCATCAAGGTGACCAAACTTGGATCAGCCGCAGTGACAGCCGAGGAAGTGGCCGAGCATATCAGGAACGGTCATGAATGCGGGGAATATTACGCGGAAGAATTGAAATAAATGATCGCAGGAAGCGCCGCAGCCATTCGAATCATCAGAGCCCAGCAGAAAAGCGGTAAAACCGTGGTCTTCACCAACGGCTGTTTCGACATTCTGCATAGAGGCCATCTCAAGGTATTACGTGAAGCTAAAACCCTCGGCGATTTTCTCGTCGTGGCACTAAATTCCGACGACTCGGTGAAACGCCTGAAAGGGCCATCCCGCCCTTTAAACAAGCTTTCAGACCGTGAGGAAGTGCTGGATGCAGTCCGATTTGTCGATCTGGTCACATCGTTCGACGAAGACACACCCTGGGAGCTGCTTTCAAAATTAAAGCCGGACATTCTCGTCAAAGGCGGTGATTACCAGCCTGACCAGGTCGTAGGGCGGGAACTGGTAAAAAAAGTCGTGATCGTGCCTTTTGAAGAAGGATATTCGACAACGGATCTGATTAACCGCACAAAAAAGTAAGGGCGCAGCATGCTGCGCCCCTGCAATGATATTTTGATGCGTAATTTTACTTGGCAATCCGCAGGACCGGCATGTCCAGCATCGAAATTAATCCCTTCCTGGCATTCCCGATGAACGGGATGCAGTTCACTGTGACTGCCATCGTACCGATTCCACCCGGATATTCAGGAGAATTGGCTACATTCACATTCGGGTCGCCGTTAATCTTGATGTAATCGCCGGTCTTTATCCCTTCCTTCTCAGGCAGCACCTGCTGCGGATGAATCAGGGTAATGACTTTCTTTCCCTTGCGGATGCCGTAACCGATATGCTTGCAGCCGGCGACCATTCCCGGCTTCACGTGCACATATTTGGTCTTGCGTTCGGTCTTGGACATGATCGGTTCCCTGGATTCCTTGATCTCGTCAAGCTCGATGCCCATGGCGTCTGCGATCATGCAGATGGAGGCCGGAAATCCAATGTGCCCGACTATGCTTCCATCCTTGATGCCGCTGTCGAATTCTTTCTTGGTGGTTCCTACGCCCTGGCTCTTCATCACCGTAGGTCCGAACGGGGACAGGTCGTTGATCCTGGAGGCCTCAATCGAATCCACGCGTCTGCAGGCTCCGCTGAGCATGATGACCAGGGAATCCAGCACGAATCCGGGATTGATGCCTGTGCCGAGTACTGTGACGCCGTTTTTCAAAGCCGCCTTGTCCAGTTTGGCAGCGAGCTTCTCGTCGTATGCCCAGGGATAAGCCATTTCTTCAGCGATCGTGATCAGATTGACTTTCTCTTCAATTACGGACATGATGTCGTCAAAACCTTCCTTCACACCGGAGCAGACTGCCATTATTACTACATCCGGCTTGTGCTTCCTGATCTCCTTGATCGGGTCATTGCCCACGATAATGCCGGTTTTTTTAGTCAAATTGAGCACTTTGCAGAGGTCCTTGCCCTGTCCTTCAGGTCTCTTCTTGTAAGCAGCCACGAGTTTCATGCCCTTCTTTTTAAGGATCAGGTCGGCCATTCCGGAGCCCATCGCCCCCAGCCCCCATTGCATGACTTTCACCGGTTTCTTCGTCAGCGCATACGCGCCAGGAATCTTATGCATCAGTACCTCCCCTAAGATATGCATCTATCATATCAGACTGGTATGAAGTGTCAACAATGAGTAGATTATAAGCGATGTTCATCTAATCGCTCAACTCTGCAGGAAGTTTGCAAGTTAGTATGCTGGTATGTCAGTAAGCATTTTCATTGCTGTGCTGGTAGACAAAAGGTTGCGAGTATCTTCTCCGCATTAGCGCTTTCGACTGCTTCCCGCTCCAGCGGCCAGCTGAACTTGAGCCTGATCAGTTTACCGTTCCAGGGGAGCATGTAAGTTCTGGTGTGGATCTTCTGTCCATTCGGCTGTTCGAACATGAATTCCTCAACCAAGACATTTTTCCCTGCCAGTTTTTCCAGTTTCAGGGTAAACCACTGCAGAAGCTTGAATCCTGACTGTCGGCATGTCATTTCGTCCGAAAACCTGATTTCCGAGTCAGCCATGCTGAGTTCAGTCGTTCCCCATCCGGCCAGTTTGTTCTGGTCAGGTCCTGATGCCTTACTGTCAACGATCACCATTACGGTGGCTTCAGGGGTGGCAGGCGACTTGGAAAGGAAAATCACCTGGTCGCTGACACTCTTGCCTGCAGCTTTCGCAGACTTTTCAGTTCTCTCCTGCAGCATTTTAAGGAATTCCTGATTGGCGGTCTTCCAGTCGCGGGGTACGCTTAAATTCAAGCCATCCGGAAGCTTCTCCGGATAAAACGGGCCTTTCGCAAAACCCGGACAGGCAAAAATTACAAGAACCATGGTCACGATTCCACATGCCAGGCAGGCAGACTTCATTTTTTTATCCCTGAGATGCACAGCTGAAACCTTGTTCATATAACCCCCGGAACATTAAATCTTCTTTGAGCCTCTTGCAAAATTCTTTTTTACGCTATATCTTGGGTAGGAATTTTGTTAGAGGCTCATGGAGCACTAGCGAAACTCCGGTAACCTACTTACAGGAAAAAATATTTTCAGATCTAAAATTGAGTTTTGCAAGTGTCTCCTTTGTAATCCATTATACCTGAGTTAAAATAATAATATGAACTCGAACTGCAATTCAGAGGATTACATCCGCCGCTGCATTCTGCTCGCCAAAAAGGGCGCAGGCTGCGTAAGCCCAAATCCTATGGTGGGGGCGGTCATTGTAAAAAACGGAAGAATCGTTTCCGAGGGCTGGCATCATTGCTTCGGAGGGGCGCACGCAGAAGCCGACGCCATTTCCAAGGCTGACCCGGCGCTGCTGCATGACGCCACGATTTTCGTGAATCTTGAGCCATGTTCTCATCAGGGGAAAACTCCTCCCTGCTCCCTCGCCATCAGGAATTGCGGGATAAAAAAAGTCGTTTACTCAGTCGCAGATCCCAACCCTCTCACCAGGGGCAGAAGCGCTGCGATTTTCAATACGGCAGGGATTGAAGTGGAAACCGGCATCCTGGCCAAAATTGCGCTTGACCTGAACAGGTCCTTCTTTACTTCCATCATGCTGGAAAGACCCCATGTGACCCTGAAGCTCGCCCAGACAATCGACGGCAGAATCGCCGACTTTCTCGGGAATTCATTCTGGATAACTGGGGAAGGGTCCAGAAAACTTGTACACCGGGAGCGGTTTCGTTCAGACGCTGTGCTGGTCGGGATCAACACAGTTCTCTCTGACAATCCCCGGCTCAACATCCGCCTGCATTATAAAAACAAACCTCTCACCAGGATCGTGCTGGACCGGACCGGCAGGATCCCTCTTGAATACAAGCTTGTACAGAGTGCGGGTGAAGCTCCTCTGATCATAGTAGGTGACAGAATCGACAGGAATAAGGCCCTGAATTTGAGAAAAGCCGGCGCAGAAGTGCTTGATCTGAATCCTCTGCAGATCGGGACCATGCTGGCCGAACTTTATAAATCTTTCCGGATCGGCAGACTGCTGGTTGAGGGCGGTTCACGAGTCGCAGGGAGTTTCATCAGGGAAAAGCTGGCAGATGAACTGCTGATCATGACAGCGCCCAGGCTGCTCGGGGAACTCGGCGTCAACGCCATTTTCACAGGCCAGAGGATCAGGATCACTGATTCCCCTCAATTCATTCTGAAAAAAGTCAGAAAATCAGATTCTGACATAGTAGCACGCTATTACAGCCGTGACCTGGAAGCAATGCTGTCTGCTCTGTCGGGCAATTTGCCAAACTAGTGGTCCGTATCATTTGAATTTTATAATAACGCTTTCCGACAAACGCCTGCCAGGGAGCGTTTCCTTAAACTTACAGTGGGTAAATTCAAATGTAACGGCCCACTAGAATATGTTATAATCAAATTAATAATCATCGGTCAAGGGAGAAACCATGATCGCAGCGACCATAAAAAAGCAGCAGCTTGAATGCCTTAAGGCAGGTCAGAAAGATAAGTGCACCTTCCTCTCCACTCTCTATTCTGAAATCGTGATGATAGGAAAAAACGGCGGCAATCGTGAAACGACCGACCAGGAAGCCCTGGCTGTAATCAGAAAATTCAAGAAAAACGCCGATGAAATTCTGCGGGTGGGTAATCCCGCTCAAAAAGATGCGGCAGTGCAGGAAATTGAATGGCTTAACTCATATCTTCCCAGCCAGATGACTGAAACCGAACTCAGGGAAGCGATCATCGGGATCGCTAAAACCCTCCAAAACCCCAATGTCGGAGCTGTGATGAAAGAGCTTAAAACAAAGCATGAAGGCCAGTTTGACGGTAAAACAGCCAGCGGACTGGTAAAAATGCTCCTGGAGCAGAAGCAGGCATGACAGGATTTCAGAATCTTTCCAGCGCTGATCCCGCAGTGCGAAAAGCCGCCCTGGATGATCTGATCAAAGATAAACTGGTATCCGAAACTTCCAGACTGGAACTTTTGAAGGACCTTTTTACGAACGACCCTGATCCTGAAATCAGAGCGGCAGCCAGAAAATACTTTCATCTCTTTTCCGTTGAGACTGCAATTCCCGATCATCCCTCAGCTTCAGAAATTCATGCGATCCAGGCCCAAAAAATTGAGGAGAATCTGTCGATTGTATTTGAAACCCGCAGCAGTTCCGAAAAATTCCAGCTTTTAAAACAACTGATCAAGGCCAGGGTGAAAATTTCCAGGGAATGGCTCGTCAGAGCTCTTGATACTGAGAAAGACATTTTCATCATCGCCGCTTTAATCAGTCTGCTGGGAAAAAACGGAGACCAGCTGGACGGCCCTGTACTTTTCAGATTTCTGCAGCATCAGGACTCGAGGGTCAGGGCAAATGCAATCGAAGCCCTGGTCGCACTAAAAGCAGAGAGCGCTTACCCGGAGATCGTGCCTCTGCTTCAGGACAGTGACGCCCGCGTCAAATCGAATGCCGCCCTGGTTCTTTCCGGCATCGGTCTTGAAGCAGTGCTGAGGATCTTGAAGGATATGATTTTTTCCGGGAAAATTCATGCCATTGAATCCGCAATCTATGCTTTGGGGAAAATGAAATCTCCGCTGGCCAAACTGCTGCTGCGGTCAGCCCGGGAAAAACTGGCGGTGCTCGATGTTCACAGGCCTGATTGAAGAAACCGGCTCAGTGGTTTCACTGAAGCGCAAAGGTGGGAACCTGATTCTTCAAGTCGCAGCCGGCTGCAGCCAGGAAATCTCTCGCGGGGACTCAGTGGCTTTGGAGGGAGTCTGCCTGACAGTTTCCGGAGTCGTCCGGAATTCCCTTCTCTTTGATCTGATGCCAGTCACAATCCAGAACACCACCCTGAAAAAGCTGAAAAGGGGCGATTACCTCAATCTGGAACGCGCGGTGAGGGCTGATTCCCGTCTGGGCGGGCATATTTTATCCGGGCATGTGGATTGTGTGGGAAAAATCATTAGACTCGTCAAAGGACGACCGGGAATTATCTACACTGTCTCGTATCCACCGGAGTATTCTCCACTGATCGTTTCCAAGGGTTCTGTAGCTGTAGCAGGAATTTCACTCACCATCCAGGCGAAGCTGACAGGCTGTTTTGAGGTCAGCCTGATCCCGGTCACATTGGATAAAACCACCCTGAAACTGCGGAAACCAGGGGATGAGATCAATCTGGAGTTTCGCAATTAGCTGAAAGCTCGGATAGAATCGGAAAAAAAACCGCTCTCGCTTGAAAAACTTAGACAACTGGGTTATTAAATCATGGCAAAAAATTCACATATACACGGAGTTCCGGAAATCATCGAAGATGTCCAGGCCGGGAAACTGGTGATCATCGTCGACGATGAAGACAGGGAAAACGAAGGTGACCTGATGTGCGCGGCACAGTTCGCCACACCTGAGATCATAAACTTCATGGCATTGCATGCCAGAGGCCTGATCTGTTCCCCTCTCTCGCCGGAGCGAGTGGAACGCCTGCGTCTCCCGCAGATGACCCCTGAAAATTCTTCCCCGCTGAAAACTGCTTTTACTGTTTCTGTGGAAGCGAGGGAAGGGGTTTCCACCGGGATTTCCGCCGGCGACCGCTCGGTCACGATCAGGAAACTTTCCCAGGCTGATTCCTCTCCTGAAGATTTCGTGCGGCCCGGGCATGTATTCCCGCTGGCGGCGAAACAGGGCGGAGTGCTGATCCGTGCCGGGCAGACCGAAGCATCTGTCGATCTCTGCCGGATGGCCGGACTGGAACCGGCTGCCGCCATCTGCGAGATAATGAATCAGGACGGCAGCATGGCTCGAATGCCGGATCTGGAGATTTTTGCGGAAAAACACGGGATCAAGATCCTGACAATTGAAGAACTGATCCGCTACAGGCTCTCCAGGGAATGTGTTGTCAGCGTGGGGGATGAAGCCGAACTTCCGACTCAATTCGGAACATTCCGCCTGATCGGATTCCAGGTGAACCACAAAGATGAGCATCATCTGGCGCTGGTAATGGGGTCCTGGAACCTTGAGGATCCGGTGCTGGTGAGAGTGCATTCCGAGTGTCTCACAGGAGATTCGCTCGGCTCGCTGCGCTGTGACTGCGGCGCCCAGCTTAACTACGCACTTTCAGAGATCGGCAGAGCCGGACGCGGCGTTCTGGTTTACCTCCGTCAGGAAGGCCGCGGAATAGGCCTTTTGAACAAGATCAGGGCTTACTGCCTGCAGGATAAAGGGATGGATACTGTGCAAGCCAATCTGGAGCTCGGTTTCAAAGCAGATGGCCGCGATTATGGTACAGGAGCACAGATTCTGAGGAGTCTCTGCGTGCATAAACTGCGCCTGCTGACCAATAATCCCAGGAAGATCGTAGGTCTCAAGGCTTACGGCCTGGAAATTGTGGAAACACTCCCCATCAAAGTCGGTGAGAGCAAGTTCAACCGGGAATACCTCAAAACAAAAAAAGAAAAACTGGGACATTATTTATAACCTCAACCTTCTGAAGGGAGCAAGCATGAAAATTCACGAGGGACACCTGAACGGGAAAGGACTTGTCATCGGCATTGTGCTGTCCAGATTCAACAGCCTGATTTCAGAGCAGCTGCTCTCCGGCTGCCTGGATGGTCTAACCAGGCATGGTGTGGCTGAAGCCGGAATCCAGGTTTTCAAAGTACCAGGAGCATATGAAATCCCTCTGATCGCAAAAAAACTCGCGTCCAGCAGAAAATTTGATGCAGTGATCGCGCTGGGTGCAGTCATCCGCGGCGATACACCCCATTTCGACTTTATAGCTTCAGAAGTGAGCAAAGGTGTAGCCCAGGCTTCTCTGGAAACAGGTGTCCCGATCACGTTCGGCGTGCTTACCACGGACACGCTGGAACAGGCACTGGAACGGGCTGGAGTCAAATCAGGCAACAAGGGTTTCGAAGCCGCCCAGTCTGCCATCGAATCAGCCAATCTTCTGAAATGCCTTCCCGGAAAATAATCGTTTTAAATGACAACCCCGGAGATGACATTTGTATATGATGGAGACTCCCCGAGACGGGTGGATCTTTTTCTGGCGGGAAAAATCATCGACTATTCCCGCAATACGCTCCAGGGGATGATTGAAAATGGACTGGTGCTGGTCAACACTCAACCGACAAAAAGCCATTACAGGCTGAAAATCGGAGATCTGGTCACTGTGAAAGCACCACCAGACAAAACCACCCGCGTCCTGGGTGAAAACATCCCGCTCGACATCATTTACGAAGACCAGGATCTGGTTGTACTCAACAAAAAACGCGGCATGGTCGTGCATCCTGCCACTTCCCATGAATCCGGGACCCTCGTCAACGCTCTGGTTTATCATTTCAAGAGCCACCTGTCCCAGGGTACAGAAGTGCGCCGACCGGGAATCGTCCACAGGCTGGACATGGGAACATCAGGGCTGCTGCTGGTCTGCAAGACTGACCGGATGCAGCTTCATTTATCCAGAGCATTTGCTGCACGCAAAATTGAAAAGTATTATCAGGCCATTGTGTCAGGAGTGTTTGAAGTCAGGCAGGGCAGGATCGAATATCCCATCAAGAGAGAATCGGTCAACAGAAAAAAAATGGGCATCTCAGCAGACGGGAAGTCTGCAGTCACATTGTTTACAGTGAAAGAAGCTTTCCCCGGATTTTCACTGCTTGACCTTCAGATCCTGACTGGGAGGACTCATCAGATCAGGGTTCATCTCTCCCATCTCGGCCATCCGGTCCTTAATGATGAAATGTATGGATACAGGGGAGAAAAACTACCGCTCGACGGGCAGGCGCTGCATGCGCAGAGAATTATTTTTGAACATCCATTTTTAAAGAAAACCCTCGACCTGGTCGCCCCGCTTCCTGCGGATATGACTTCGATCCTGGATAAATTGAGGAACCCATGAGATCCGGTCCATATAATCTCCCGATGCTGGCCTTGATCTCACTGGTAGTGATTTTTCTGCTGGTCGCGACTTATGAGTTTTCTTTCCTGAAAAAAAAGGTTAAAATAATCTCCTGCGAGGCACTCCGCCAGATGGTCAAGTCGGCCGTAACCGAGGAGAAGCTCCGCCATCCTGAGTCCCGGTATTATCCCGGCCAGATAGTCAACCTGGAAAATCTGTACAAGCAGGGATATCTGAAGGAATATCAAGAATGCCCGAACGGAGGGGCTTACACGGTCAACCAGTATGGAGAGATTTATTGCAGTTTTCACAATTATAAGCAATCTGACTAGAGGAGGATAGATGGAGACGAAAAACAGGAGATCCAGGTTTGTAATCAAGAAGGGGCTTCAATTCAGATACATGGGTGTGATTCTGCTCACCATGCTCTTTCTGACCATGATCGCCTGCTGGACCATCTATTTCACCATCTGGTCGAGGCTCGCCACCGGGGATCTCAAATCCGCGGCCGACCTTTCCAAGATCTTTGAAATGATCAATGGTGAACTGCTGATCAGGATTCCATTGTTCGCGCTGCTGCTGGCCCTTGCCTCCCTCTTCATTTCCCACCGCATCGCCGGTCCGATCTACAGATTCGAAGTATCAGCCAAGACCATCGCGAACGGTGACCTCACCCTCAGAGTAAAACTGAGAAAGGGCGACGAACTGCAGCATCTGGCAGAATGTTTCAACCTGATGGCCGAAAATCTGGAAAATCTGGTAATCACCGACCGCCAGACTATCAAGCAGATCATCTGCGTGATCAAGGAACTGCCCATGGAACTTACCCGCAACGATTTCCCGGAGAATAAGAAAAAGGAAGTGATGGACAACCTTATCAAGATAGTTGATGACCTCAAGACCATCACCAGGTCTTTCAAGATCCAGGACGGAGGCATTCTCGAAGGTGATGATGCTGCAGAAAGCCAGGAACAGCCCGCCCCTGAAAACCCGCAACATGAAGCCTAAAGCTGGATTAAGCAATAGATTTTCATAAAATAGTATCCCGGAATCAACTCTAAAATCAACTAATGTCAAGATCGTGACATTAGTTAAATCACACCCGATAAACCTGACTTTGCCTAAGAGTTCCCGGTTAAATGGATTTGCCCGGAACTCAAATCAAAGGAACAATTTACCTGACTCTGTAGGCACCTTCATCTGCAACTTAAAACAAATACCCTGCAGACTCGGTGATACCCTTGTAAATCACCAGCAGCTTGAAACAGAGTTCCAAGTCTTCCCTGCTCTGTTTGCCGGTGACTTTCTTCAGCGACAGGTCAGGCCCGATTTCACAGGTTGAGCTACCCTCAAACAGGAAGGACTTTCCTTTTTTCAAAATCGAGTACTTTTTCTTTGCATGCTTGCTGAGGAGCTTCCCTGAAGTCTTGTCAAAGTGCAGGCAGTCATCTTTATCTGAGTCAAAGGCCTTGCGGTCCAGGTAAAGTCTGGGCTTATCCTTGTAAGGCGCACCTGAACTCGGACAGAAAGTCCGGCAGTTGCCGCATTCGTTGCAGAAATCATGCACGTTCAGCACCTGATATCCCTGAACTACCTCAAGTTTCAATTCGATGTCCCCTGTTTTCCAGTCCACCTTGAACGGAGAAACCTCGTAAGTCAGATTGGCGCGGTTCGGGCAGACAGTGGCGCAGATGCTGCAGAGCTGGTCGCAGTATAGACAGCGCGCCGCTTCAGCCATGGCCTTGTCCTCGTCCAGGGTGAGAGTGCCTTCCTTGAAATTCCGCCGCTTTTCCACAGGTATTTCCTTCAGAGCTTCAGGATACACGCGGTGCGATTTGCGGCAGATCAGTTCGGAATAGGAAAGCCCCTTGTCGATCAGGCTTCCTCTGGTGATAAGTCCAAGTATCTTCAGGGCGGCCTTTTTGCCGTCACCTACCGCAGCGATCAGCGTGGCAGGTCCTCGCACTGCGTCGCCACCGGCATAAACTCCGCTCAGATTCGTTTCCAGGCTTACAGGATCAGCGATGATCAAGCCTTTTTTGTCCAGCTTCAATCCTGACTTGTCCGCAAATCCGGTCACAGTCTGCTGCCCGATGGCAGGGATCAGTGTATCGAGCCTGATCTCGAATTCAGATCCTTTCATAGGCACAGGCTTTCTGCGGCCCGATTCGTCAGGTTCGCCGAGTTTCATGCGCTGGCAGACCAGGGATTTCATTTTCCCAGCTTTTACTGATATTTTGACCGGGGCTGTCAGTTCCAGGAGCCGGATGCCTTCTTCCTTCAACTCCCTGATCTCATCGCGGTCTGCAGGCATTTCATGCTCAGTTCGCCGATAAATAAGATAAACTTCTGAAACTCCTTTGATTCTCCAGGCAGCTCTCGCCACATCCACAGCCGAATTTCCGCCTCCCACAATTCCAACTTTTTTCCCCAGTTCCATCATTTTCCCATTGCGCAGATTTCCGAGAAACTCAAGCGCATCAATCACGCCGGACGATTCTTCGCCGGGTATGCCCAGCTTCACACCGCTCCATGCACCTGTAGCGATGAAAACGGCATCGTGATGCTTCCGGATCTGGGCAAGCGAAATGTCTGTTCCAACCCTGACTCCGTATCTGAACTCCACTCCCATTTTTTCGATCCGCTGGATATCTTCGGCAATTTTCCCGGCAGAAAGCCTGAAAGAAGGTATCGTAAAAGCGGCCATGCCGCCGGGCTTCCTGTTCGCTTCAAACACAGTCACTCCCAGGCCGTGCGCTGCCAGCACACTTGCACAGGACAAACCGCCTGGACCGGCGCCGATCACCGCGATCTTCCTGGAATCTCTTTCCATTTTGACCGGCTTTGTTTTCACAGTGTCGGTCACGAATCTCTTGATTTCCCTAATCTGCATCGGTCTGTCGTACTGCCCGCGCAGGCACCTGGTCTGGCAGAGATGGTCGCAGACGCGGCCGGCAATTCCGGGCAGAGGGTTGTCTGTCAGGATCACCTGCATTGCCTCAGGATATTTCCGGCCTGCCACGCTGAACATGTAATCAGGGGCTTTCTGCCCTGTACAGCATTTCTCAGTGCAGGGTGCGTAAATACAGTCGAATGCGGAAAGCTCGCGCTCCCCTTTGATCGAGATCCCGGCCTGGCTGGAATGATTATAACGTTCATCTTCAAGCGCTTCGTCCATGTAAGCGGTGGCGTTCACCCGGCTGCATTGCCTGACAGTCAGAATCCCCAGGGATTTCCTGTCTTCCAGGTTGAGCTCAGGGAATATTTTTGACACTGCTTTCAGAATCGTTCCACCCAGTTCCGGTTGTTTTGTCAACCCTGCGGTCAGCTTCCTGGCAAG
This sequence comes from Candidatus Wallbacteria bacterium, assembly GCA_028687545.1. Lineage (NCBI taxonomy): Bacteria > Candidatus Walliibacteriota > Candidatus Wallbacteria bacterium. The sequence continues at coordinate 16,467 of JAQTZZ010000017.1, read as the reverse complement.
TGATTTTTTCAGTTCCCGGGAGAGCAGCTCGATCGCGACTCTGGAACTCTGCTGATCATTCAAGCATTTTGCCACGACGAAAGAGTCGAAATCAGGGGCTTTGAATGATTTCATGGCTTTGTCGAGCTTTTCCAGATACTGACTGAGCCTGCCGTAGCCGCCTGGTTTCAGGATGTCGGTGCAGACAGTGATCGGCCGGATGTTGCAGGCAACGAGTTCAGGCAGATTGAAAGCATCGGCCCCGCCTGAAAATGACAGCTCGATCTCTCCCTTGAATTCATCGATCAGCTGGGCAGCCAGAATTGCATCCAGGGGATGCAGCGCTCGTCCAGACATATAGTTCATTTTTTCATGGGCCGGGAAAACATTCCTGAGATTGAGGGATTCCAGTGTGTTGGTCAGCTTGATGTTGAACTCCCGGCCGCATTTCTTCGAAACAGCTTTAAGATTCCTGATGATTTGGAGCGCATCCTCGAATTTCGGGTCATGGCAGAAAGCCTCATCAGGCACGACCGTGGTGAAGCCGAGTTTCTCGTTGAGCGCCCAGCGCAGCATTTCAGCTCCCAGCAAAGTGGGATTGAACTTGATGGTGGTGTGGATTCCCATTTGAGAGAGCAGATAGGAAGCAATCTTCTCGATCTCAGAAGGCGGGCAGCCGTGCATGGTGGAAAGTGTGATGCTGTCGGAGATTTTATCAGGAATCAGGAGATTGCGGACAGCAGGATAATGCTTCCGGGCAATCTGGAGATAGTTTTTCAAAAAATCACCGGCAGAGGTCATCCTGGAGATGAATTCCTGCACGTTTTTTTTCTTGATCCCTTCCAGATTGTATCCCACACTCATGTTGAAGATAGCACCGAGTTCCTGCTTTTTCTGCCCCAGCCTGTGCTTCAGGATATGGATGATGACCCAGGCTTTCAGATACTCTTCAAAGGATTGTTCGAGCTTCAGTTCCTGAGACCACTCGCAGTTGTATCCTTCATCCTCCGCGTCAATGCAGGGCTTGGTCACTTTGAGCTCATCCAGGGTCTGGACTGTCTTGAGCTCTATGTAACGTGCCCCGCAGAGCCAGGCTGCTATGATGTTCTGGGCCATCTGGGTGTGGGGGCCTGCCGCCACACCGATCGGGGTTTCAAGCAGCTTTCCATAACGGGTGCCTGAAAAACAATCCTCAGCTGAGGGTTTGAAAAAAAGTTCCTCAGGTATGCCAAATACTGTTCTTTTCTGGTTCAGTTCCGATAAGACCCAGGCGAGCAATCGTTCAAAGGACAGTGGGGTAAAATGTTCGCTCATCTGCACTCCTTTTATGAAAATGCCGGTCGATTCCTTTAGACAACCGGTTAAATTATAGCAGAAAACTGAAAGACAATTCACTTTTGCTTAAATCATATTTTATGGATAAACTGAATAGATGAATGGTTCCAATCTTCTCAAATCAATACCTTTCCTGATAGTGATTGCAGTAATATTTTTTTTTCGTAGCCAGTTGAATCTGTTTTGCGCGCCCCTGTTTCTCCCTCCTTTGATAGATTACCTGCTTCCTGCAGCACTATCGCTTCTGATCCTGACAACCGGTCTGGCCCTTTATTTTTTCTGGGAAACCAGTTCCAAGATTTCAGCTCTGCGTTCGCTTAAAATGGTCGAGGGCCAGCAGCAGGAGAAACTGAACTCTGAATTCCGGGAAAAAAATGTGAGATCAGCTTCGATCATGATGTCGATCAAGGATATTGCTTCCACCATAGATAAGGATGCCCTTTTTTCCGGCATTGTCTCATTGCTGGAAAAGGGGCTCGGCGCTGAACGTGCGGCTGTCTTTCTGATCGACCGCAAAACAAGCGAAGGATTTGTGGTGAAATGCAGCAAATCCATCAACCCCACGCTCAAATTTTCCCTGAAAGAGGAATCCCTGCTCTCCAGATCAGCCCGGGAGGGACTGTACATCTCACGCAGCGAAGCCATTGAAAATCCCGCTCTGAAAAACCTGGTGGGCAAAGGGAAAGTACCTACCGTTGCCTGCGCACCTCTTTTAAAAGGCAAGGAAATAGTAGGTGTGATCAACGTTGAATCACTTTCAGGCGGACGTGACAAGGTCACCACCGAAGAGAAGCAGCTGCTGGCCATGATCTGCAATGTCTCGTCACTTGCCATGAACAATGCGAACGTCTTTGAGCTCACAAAGGATGAACTGCAGTCGGAAAAGAAATTTTCCCAGTCTCAGATTGCCGAGAAGAAAAAAGTCCGCGATATTCTCTCTAAATATACCTCTCCCACGGTCGTGGAGGAGATCATGAAAAACCCGAAGATGTTGAAACTCGGAGGCGAGCGGAAAGTCGCCACTGTTTTCTTTTCTGATATCGTGAATTTCACCACCTACTCGGAAAAATACGAACCTGAGCTGGTTGTGCAGATACTGAATGAATATCTGACTGCCATGACAGACATCATCCTGGAACATCAGGGGACGCTGGATAAGTTTGTGGGAGATGAAATCATGGCGCTCTGGGGAATTCCGTCCCAGATCCAGAATCACGCTGAACTGGCTATCATGGCCTGCGCCAAGATGCTGGTGAAGCTGCGCGAACTTCAGGAATCCTGGAAGCAGAGAAACATCGAACCATTCAACATAGGAATGGGATTGAATACAGGCGAACTGATCTCAGGCAACATGGGATCTGAGAAACGGATGGATTTCACAGTAATCGGCGACACTGTCAACACTGCAGCCAGGCTGCAGTCGCTAACAAGAGAATACAAATGTTTTCTGCTCATCAGCAACAGCACCTACGAGTTGGTTAAACACCTGGTCGCAGCCTCTGACATCGGAGAAGTCCAGGTCAAGGGAAAGAATAAGTCGATCAAAGTCTGGCGGGTGGATCAGATCAGAGGCTGAGAGGTTCAGCAGTCAAATTAATTTCCGTTTCCGTCAGTGATTTCAGGAAATGATGAGTTCAGGCTGTCCAGCATGCTTTTAACTTCGATTGCATGTTTTTCCGCTCCCTCAATCTCTCCGATCGAGGATATCACATTCCGGTAGATCGGTTCCAGACGGTGATAAGAATCCTTCGCAGCATTGAATGCTTCTGTTTTCCGGCCTTTTGAACATTCCGACAAAAAAAAAGGCAGTGCTTCATTGAATAGCTTTCTATAACTCGATGGCTCCTTGACAGGATCGATTCCCCGCAGCAGACTCTCATGAAAAAATTTCATTAGGTCGAGCCTGCTCAGAAGATCAAGCTTTTTCATGATCAGGTAGGAATTGTAAACCAGATTGCCGTCACCTGCGATGCTGCTCCAGATGGTCAGCGAAGGTTCCATTTCCTTCCTGAATTTGTCAATCAGGAGATCAATAATGTCTGTGATCCCATCTGATTCGCAGCTCAGAGCCGCCACCTTGTGGATGACAGCCACTTCGAGGCTCTGTTTCAAATCCTGCCAGTCCGGCGCTCCGGAGCGGGTCTTTAAATAACCGACGGAATCTGAAAGTGCCTGCTTTTCCAGTTCCCCTCCTTCAGGGGAAAGCCTGGTCAGATTCATGAAATGGAAAAGTGCAAGATAAACCGAATAGCTTTTGATGTCCTGGTCCTTCATCCTATTCAGCAGTTCCAGGGCATTTTTCCTTACCTGGAGCAGTTCGGATCGCATCCTGAGGCAGGCTTCGGCATAACTCTTAACCGGATCCAGCTTAGTCAGGTACCCTGCAGTTTCTTCGGCCAGGTCCGTGCCTGCGCACTCAGGGTCCCAGTATCCGGTCGAAAGGTAAAGATACAGGATTTCTCCGGGGAAAAATTCCCCGGCACGGCACAGGGTCAGCGCAGATTGAAAGAGCGCTTTTTTCAGCGCGAGGAGGTTTTCCTGCGAAAGCTGGTCAATCACTATGTTTTCAAATTTCTCAACCAGAGAGCGACAGACCCTGACACTCCCACTGTCAGTCTTCAGGAGTAAAAGGTAATGAATCACTGCATCCTGATACTTTTTTTGAGCGACCAGCTGCTCAGCTTCAGCTATCAGCACAAGTATCTCAAGCCTGCTGAACTCAATATCACGAAATTCTTTGGCCGAACTCTTGAGAAAAGCATCTGCATCTGCGATCCTTCCATCCCTGATCTGCCGCTCGAGATTGATTTCAACTGCGTCAAACACCGAACCTGCAGTAAGATTTTCCTCTGGAAACCGGCTGTGCATTTCTCTGGCTAGTTTCAGCGCTCTTCTGCACTCGTAACTGCCGGATCCGTTTCCTGTCTTCGCCCTGATCGCAGAAATCTGGCTGGACAGCTCAACCAGGGAATTCGAGCGGAAAACATACTCATACCAGAAAAGAGCAACCAGCAGTGCCAGAGTCACGAAAGCAGTATAAAGGAACTTCACAGGAACCCTGATCTTCCAGAAGGGTGTATCCGCGATTCCAGAATCGGCTTTCTCCTTGATTTTTTCCAGTCTCTGAATCAGCCTGCGATAGTCATCTGAATCCCTGTCCTGAACCACCCTGAACACTTTCACCTGTTCAGGGATGCCTTTGAATACGTGAAACCCGATTTCGCTGGAGGGAACCTCTGATTTGTTCATCGACATGTAAACTGACTCAGAGAAATAAACCTCACCTGCGACTGTGATGCCCTCAATCCTTGCCGTAAGATTCACAGCATCCCCATAGATATCGTTATCCCTCAGCTCTACTTCTCCAGTGTTGATCGCGACCCTGACTGCGATCTTTTCGTTTTCGGCTTTCATGGAATTGTAATTTCTCAGCGTTTCCTGCATCATGATTCCGCATAAAACCGCGTTTGTCGCTGACTCGAAAGTGGCGAGGAAGGCGTCTCCGATGGTCTTGATCAGCTTGCCTTCAAAGTGTCCGATTACTGGAATCAGCAGCTTTTCGTGCTTCTCCAGAAGGTCAAGCAGGTCTTCCCTGGAGGACTCTGAACTGCGTGCTGTATAGCCCTTGATGTCAGTTATCATTATGGTCAGAACTTTTGAACTCATGCTATCAATATACAAAATCAGAGCCTTCCGTAGCAAACAGCAGATCTAAACAGGATCTGATCTGAATCTGGAGTAATCTTGATTTGCAAATTAAGCTTAGATTCATTATGATTCATCTGGTTTAAATTTTCACAAGGAGGACAAGATGAAAAAGATCGCTCTGCTCATGATCGCTCTCTGCTCCATCGCGCTTTATGCCGATGCGAAGACTTACGATGTCGCCCTCTCTCTGAAATGGGCCACAGCCGAAACAGTGACAGTTCCCATGGACATCAACAAATGGGACAAAAACGCCAACCCTATGGCAAAGGGAACAGACGAAGCTTTCCATGTTGTGATCAAGCTTCCTGCAGGTGAATATCAGTATAAGTTCGTGATCAACGGCAAAGAATGGCTGCTTGATCCGAATGCAGCCAAAGTCAAGAATGGCGACTTCGAAAACTCTTTACTGTCCGTAGGCACACCTGAAGAGATCCAGGCCGCTAAAGCAGCAGCCGGGACAAAAGAAACCGCGGTCAGCCCAAAGTCTGAAGAGGGTCTCAAGGAAGTCGAACTCACTTTCAAGAGCGATGCCAAGACAGTCTGCGTACCGATGACAAATCCTGACAAGAGCATCAAGTGGGACAAGAAAGCCAATCCGATGGAAAAGGGAGCAGACGGCCTTTTCCACGTCAAGCTCAAGCTGAAGCCGGGCAAGTACTTTTACAGCTTCTGGGTGGATGACAAGAACCTCGTCCTTGATCCGAACGCACCCAAGGAAAAGGTCGGCAAGTTTGAAGACAGCGTACTGGAAGTGAAGTAATTTTAAGGAACCAAGTCGGAAGTCAATAGATTAGAAAAAAAGGACTTAATACAAAGACCGGCCTCTATACCGGTCTTTTTTTTTAGGGAATAATTTTAAGGCTAATGATCATGGAATCAATCTCTTCCTGCTTGACGGTTTTTCCAGTGATCAGTATCTGATAGAATCTGTCCTTGTCGTCAAAAATATCCAGGATCACGATCCCGGTTGTCCCAGTACTTCCGATCTGGAAGATTTTCAAGTTATTCCTTGTGATGCTGTAAATGTCACCGGAAACACCCTGATTGGCAGTCTGCTTGAAAATCAGCAGATAAATCTGGTAATAAAGTGTCCAGGGAAATTCCAGATAATGGATTTCTGCAGGTGTAGCGCTTAAATAAGCCTGGGTGAAATTACAGTTAAATGACTTTTCGTCCGGGAATTCTTTCAGCACCCTGGATACTACGATCCAGTCCTGCTGATCCCTGTAATTCAGTGAAGGATCAGTCACCAGCATGATCTGGATTCCATCCTGGAACTCGTATGAAATTACATTTTCTTCGCCAGGAGATAATCTTCCTCCAGACCAGGGGGCCTTGAAATTCAGATCCTTCAATTTTACTTCAAAAGTGCCCTGACTGGATTCGGCAGGCATTCTGACTTGGGGTCTGGCATAAAGTCCCGGATCCAGTTCTCTGGTAAAAGATCTGGCAAATGAGTAATAAACGCCTGTATAAGTAATCATTAAAAATAGAAAGGCCAGTAAGATGTAATCATAAAATTTAAGCATGGAATCTCCATTGATGCAGTAATATGTTAGTAGGTTAGTATGTTAGTATGTTTGGAACAATATTTTCTTAAAAAACATGCAAACATACCAACATACCAACCTACCAACTTCGTGCGGCTGATCAGCATACATTTCAATCGGCTGAATATCTCCATCAAGGTCAGCGGTCCTGAAATGGAAGTTCTTCAAATCAGATAACAGCCGAAAAAGCGCTTAAAAGATAGTTATTTTAATTTAATTGGCTACAACTGATTTTTGCTAGCACTTGACATCGTATGTTGCTAAAGATAGATTAAGCCCAAACTTAGCACTCCGAATCAGCGAGTGCCAAAAAAATGAGGAAAGAAAGGAGTTCGGACAGATGAATCTGAAACCACTGGCAAACAGAGTCGTCGTGAAACCCATGAAACAGGAAGAGGTCACCAAGAGCGGAATCGTTCTTCCTGACACAGCCTCCAAAGAAAGACCCCAGGAAGGCAAAGTAGTCGCAGTAGGTCCCGGCAAACTTCTGGAGAGCGGCAAGAGAGAACCGCTGGAAGTCAAGGAAAACGATAAAATCATTTTTTCCAAGTACGCAGGGACCGAAATCAAGATCCAAGAGGAAGATTACCTGATCCTGACCGACAGTGATATCCTCGCCATCATCGACAAAAAGTAATGTACTCAAAAAAAATCAGGAGGAAATAAGATGTCCAAGAAACTGTTGTTCGAAGCTGATGCACGTGCAGCTCTTGAAAAAGGTATGAACATGCTGGCCAATGCAGTGAAAGTCACCCTCGGCCCCAAAGGCTGCAATGTGGTGCTTGACAAGAAATTCGGCACTCCCTCAATCTCCAGCGACGGCGTGACCATTGCCAAGGAAATCGAACTCGATGACCATTTCGAGAATATGGGTGCCCAGCTGATCAAGGAAGCCGCCACAAAGACCCAGGACACAGCCGGCGACGGCACCACCACCGCCACGGTGCTTGCCCAGGCCATGATCAAGGAAGGCCTGAAGAACGTGGCAGCAGGATCGAATCCGATGGTCATCCGCCGCGGCATCTACAAAGCAGTGGACGCCTGCGTGGAAGGCATCAAGAAGAGAGCCAAACCCATTAAAGACAGCAAGGAAATCAGCGAAGTCGCCACCATCTCAGCCAGCGACGAGAAGACCGGCAAATGGATCGCTGATGCCATGGACAAAGTCGGAAAAGACGGAGTCATCACGATTGAAGAGAATCAGGGCATCGAAACCACACTCACAGTCGTGGAAGGCATGCAGTTCGACAAGGGCTACATCTCACCCTACATGGTTTCTGACACAGAGAGAATGGTCGCCACTCTTGATGATCCATACATTCTGATCACAGACCAGAAAATTTCCAGCATGAAAGACCTGCTGCCCCTGCTCGAGAAAGTCGTGCAGAACAGCAAGCCCATGCTGATCATAGCCGAAGACGTGGACGGCGAAGCGCTGGCCACCCTTGTGGTGAACAAGCTGCGCGGAACCCTGAACTGCGTTGCAGTCAAAGCACCCGGTTTCGGCGACAGGCGCAAGGCCATGCTCGACGACATCGCCATTCTCACCAACGGACGCCGCATTTCCGAGGAATTCGGCCTGAAACTTGAGAAAGCCACCCTCGAAAATCTCGGCCGCGCCAAGAGAGTGACGATTGACAAAGAAAACACCACCATCGTCGAAGGCCATGGAAAAGCCGAAGATGTCAAGAAGAGAATCTCAGCGATCAGAAACGAGATCGAGACCACCACGAGCGAGTATGACAAGGAAAAGCTCCAGGAGAGACTGGCCAAGCTTGCCGGCGGCGTTGCAGTAGTTAAAGTCGGCGCAGCTACTGAGACTGAAATGAAGGAAAAGAAAGCCAGAATCGAAGACGCGCTTTCCGCAACACGCGCAGCCGTTGAAGAAGGCATCGTTCCGGGCGGCGGCACGATTCTGCTCAACCTCTGCAGTGATCTGGACAAGATCAAGGCCGACAACCGCGAAGAAGAGATCGGCATCGCCATCGTCAGAAGAGCACTTGAAGAACCGGTCCGGCAGATCGCCAAGAACGCCGGATTCGAACCTTCCGTAGTTGTGGAGAATATCCGCAAGCACAACAAGGAAGGCTGGGGTTTCAACGCCATGACAGGCGAATACGCAGACATGACCAAAGCCGGTATCGTTGATCCGGCGAAGGTCACCCGCTGCTGCGTGCAGAACGCCGCTTCAGTGGCAGCCATGCTGCTCACTACAGAAGTGCTGATCGCAGACAAACCGGAAAAGAAATCCGCGCCCATGGGTGGCGGCGGTGGTATGCCCGGTGGCATGCCATACGGAGACATGGACTGATCCAGAAAGATTAATAAAAAAAGGGGGAGCCAGTCTCCCCCTTTTTTACTTTTAACACCATAATTTCTCAGCAGAAGTATATGCAGAACGAAAAAGATAAAAACATTCCTTCCTCCCTGACCGAGCGCCAGAAACGCATACTCAAGGAAATTATCGATGAGTATATATCCGGTGCGGAGCCTATTGCCTCGCGGGATCTCGCCAAACCTGGCCGGATCAGCTTTTCCTCAGCCACTATCAGGAATGAGATGATGGAACTGGAGGACCAGGGCTACCTGACTCAGCCCCACACTTCGGCCGGCAGGATTCCGACACCTCAGGCTTATCGATTTTACATCGACTATCTGATGGAACTGGAAGAGCTGACCCGCGAAGAAGAAAAAAAAATCGAAGAAATCCGCAAGGAATACGAGAGCAAGCGTCAGAAGATCAAGGAGGTCCTGAAGAACGCCTCTCACCTTCTGACTGAAATCACCTCTCTTCCTGGCCTTTCACTGATGCCCACCTTTAGCCGCACCCTGTTCAAGAAACTTCAGATGGTGACGCTGGGTGAAGGAAAAATCCTGTTGCTGCTGCTGACCAGGGAAGGCCTCGTTGAGAATCTGATCATCAAAATAGACAGTGAAATTTCGCAGGAACGGCTGGAAGTTCTTTCACAGCGGCTAAATCAGAAACCCGGTTTCTGCCTGGCTGAACTGAAAACCGAGATCGAACTGATCTTCCACGAAGAGCAGGAACATTATCAGCGGGCTCTGCAGAACATCGCCTCAGCCCTGTCAGATAAAATCGAAGGACTGGGAAATCAGGAAATCATGTTTGAAGGGGCCTCCAGCATGATGAAGCTTCCTGAATTCCAGGATACAAAGAAGCTGGAAATGATCTTCAAGCTGATCGAAGAAAAAGAAGAGCTGATCAAGCTGCTTAACGATTGCATCACTTCAGAAGGCGTGCAGGTGATCATAGGCAACGAACGGAATGCTGAAAAATTCCGTGACCTCACTTTCATCTCAGCTCCCTTCAGAGTCAGCCCCAACACCTGCGGCAGCATAGGAATTATCGGGCCGAACCGGATCCAATATGGCCGCATCATCACAGCGGTTTCTGAAATTTCAAAAAAACTCAGTGAAATTCTAGAGAAACTATAAAATCCTGTCTCAAAACATGAATTATCTGAAACAGGAAATTAAGGTTAGTCGCTGTATTTCTGAAACTCCATGGGAACATACAGCTGCGAGTAATCCAGTTCGCCTCCGCCCTGCTCCAGTGAAACTCCACGGAAGCGCCTGTTCACAGCCCAGATGTCGTCGGGCGCACAGATGAACAACACAGGCTGATCCTCGTGAATGATGGTCTGGAGCTTTTTGCAGATCAAGCCCACTTTGTCCTTTTCCGCAGGGTTGGTCGCGCGCATGAGCTCCAGCAGTCTGTCGACTTCTGGATTCGCATATCCTCCCAGGTTGCATCCTGAGTATCCGTTTTCCTCCATGGGGATGCTGGAGGAATGCCAGAGATCGTACTGATCATCACCGGGCGCCCAGCTGCCTATGAGAACGTCGGTCCTGCTCTCTCTTCCCGGAATCGCAATGGTGGCACTTACACCGATTTTTATCCAGTAATCCCTGATCATTTCCGCAATGAATCTGTTGATCGGATCTCCAGGAACAATTACTACTTCCAGAGTAAATTCAATCCCCCCGCGTTCCAGGACTCCGTCGCTGTCCGCGTCTTTCCATCCAGCTGCAGCCAGTATGTCCGCCGCTGCCTTCGGATCGAACGGATAGGGTTTTACCGATTCGTCGTAAGCCCAGTCCGCAAACAGAAATGGGCTGGTGTTGATCCTTCCCTTATCCTGGAAAACCTGTCTCTTGATCTCCCGCAGGTCAACGGCACGGGCCAGCGCCTGGCGTATCTTTTTATCGTTAAGCGGGGGGGAGAACATGAAGTACTCGAGACAGTAAAATTTGCAGTCTGTGGGATACGAATAGATTCTGAAGTGCGCCCTGAATTCGTCGGAATTGGCCTGTTTCAGATACTGGTCAGGGGTAAGGAGCTTCAGGTCCAGCTCATCTCTCAGCATCATCAGGAACGCAGCGGAATCATCAGGAACAATTTTCAGGATAAGGTGATTCAGAAAAGGCCTGCCTCTGTAGTAATCCTTGAACGAGTCAAGCACAATCTGCTCATCAGACAGCCATTGCCCGAAACGGAAAGGTCCAGTCCCTACAGGATGCAGAAAGAATTCGGCCTCTGCTGGATTTTTACCTTCAAGGAGATGCTTCGGGAGTACAGGAAAAGTCAGGCCCTGAGGAAAACAGCCGCTGGAACTTCCGAAATACTTTGCCCGCACAGTGTAAGAGTCGAGGATTTCCATGGATTCCAGCACAGACAGGTCAGTCCAGTAATAACTCACGAATTCAGGATCCATTATCATTCTATAGGTGAATACGACATCTTCAGCACTGAACTCAAACCCGTCATGCCATTTCACTCCATTCCGCAGATGGAGTATGCATTCCAGCCTGTCTGCTGAAATCTCCCATGAGTCCACAAGACCTGGTGCAGGATCTTCTCCAGGCCACCAGAAAAGAAGCCATTCGAAAATAAACGGGATCACTTCCTGGGAGGCATCGTCACCCGCCAGCAACGGGTTGAGAGTAAGCGGATTTCCGGGGATCTTCAGCAGAGCGGAATCCCCGTAAGCAGGTGAGCTGTCGTATTCCTGATCGCTGAGCAGTTTTTGGTAACTTTCCCGCGCCTTTTCCAGGATCTGGTTTTCCATGCTTGCGGTTTGGCTGGAGAGAAAGGAATCGTAGTCACTGGCAGCAGCTTTCCAGTCGTAAAGCACGTAATGCTCGAACAGGGCCTTATCCAGCGAATCCGGTGCAGCCGCACATGCGGATGCTAAAAACAACAGTAATAAAGAGAGTTTTATCATACCGGAATTCTACCACAAACTGCAAAATCTGAGAACGGATGAATCTACTAGTGGATTGCGTATTTCTGAAATTCCTGGGGGACATAGATAAGTGAATAATCAATTTCTACTCCGTCCTGTTTCCGGGTCACCCCGCGAAAACGCTTGTTCACTGCCCAGAGATCGTCGGGGGCGCAGATGAACATCACAGGCTGATCCTCATACATTATGGCCTGCAGCTTGTGGTAAATGGCTGCGAGGCTCTCACGGTCACTGGTGACGCGCTTGAGGTCCAGGAGCCTGTCGACCTCCTGATTTGCATATGAAACAACATTACAGCCTGAAAACCCGTTCTCTTTCGTCGGGATCTGGGAGGAATGCCATAAGTATTGATCTTCGTCCAGCAGGCAGCTGCCGACAATCACCGGAGATTCCTTTTCTCTTCCTTGAATGCTCACCCTGGTTTTAATCCCAACCGCTTTCCAATACTCACTGACCATCTCTGCAATGAACCTGTTTATCGGATCGCCAAGGATGGTTACCAGCTCCAGTGAGAACTGGAGTCCGTCCCGTTCCAGGATGCCGTCACCGTTCCCGTCTTTCCAACCCGCTTCAGCCAGGATTTTTGCAGCCGACCCGGGGTCGTATGGATATGGCCGGATGGATTTGTCGTAGGCCCAGTCAGCGAAGATGAAGGTACCGGTGATGGTTCTCCCGAAGCCATGGAAAACCTGGTTAATGATCTCCTGCAGATCAATGGCTTCAGCAAGAGCCTGGCGGATTTTCCTGTCTTTGAGAAAAGCTGAGGTCAGGTCGTACCAGAGCGCATAATATCTGCAATTGGTGGGAAAAGCATGAACATTGAAATGGCTCCGGAATTCATCTGAGTTGGCCTGTTTTAAGTATTGATCGGGAGTAAGCCGTTTCAGGTCCAGTTCGTCCCTCAGCATCATCAGGAAAGCCGCGGAATCGTCTGGGACAATTTTCAGGACAAGGTGATCCAGGAATGGCCTTCCCCGATAGTATTCCTTGAAGGCATCCAGAACGATCTGTTCATCAGATTCCCATCTGCTGAAACTGAAAGGGCCGGTTCCAATGGGATGTTGAAAAAAGTCATCGGATTTGACGGTTTTATTTTCCAGAATATGCTTTGGCAGGATATAAAAACTCAGGCTTGCCAGATTGCGAGGGGAGTTGCTGACAAATTTTGCCCTGACTGTATAGGGATCTATGATCTCCAGAGTCTTCAGCGATAAATTAAAAAGAGGTCTGTATAAGTTGACTGATTCCGGATTCATGATAAATTCATAGGTGAATCCGACATCGTCAGCGGTGAACTCAACCCCGTCATGCCATTTGACATTCTTCCGCAGGTGCAGTATGCATTCCATTCCGTCCGCAGAAACCTCCCAGGATTCAGTAAGACCCTTGGTCGTTCCTGACCCTGCTTCCCAGGGAAGAAGCAATTCGAAGATCAAAATGAAAACGTCCTGGGATGCAGGATTCATGGTAGTCAGCGGATTGAGCGTATCCGGATTCCCGCAGAGCCTCATGATCAGGGAATCGCCATAGGCCGGGGAACTGTCAAACATCTGTTTTTGAAGGAGTTTCTGATAACTGCCTTGTACTTTTTCCAGGATCATGTTTTCACTGCTGCCAGCCCCGCTAATGAATGATTCATAATCTGCCCGGGCGGCTTTTCCGTCGCCCAGCACATAATGCTCGAACAATGCTTTTTCCAGCGTATCCGGTACTGAAGAAATTCCTTTACAGGAAAGGCCCAGTAATAAACCGAGCAGATAGAGCCGCCATAAAATCATGATAAAATAATACCATTGCCGATCAAAATAAAAAAATCCGACAAATTTTATTTACATTTGTTTTACAGGTTTCTGACAGGTTCTTGAAGTTTTAAAAGTATAAGTAAGTTGAAGACAAAAACAGTCTAGGGGGAGATATGAAAAAAAATGCTGTCTGGATTGCGATACTGGTTATTTTCCTGGCCAGGCCGCCGTACGAAGGCGAAGCAGCTGAAAAATCAATGATTTACTACAGTGCTGAAGAGTTTGACACTACAATGGATACAATCAAATCTCTGGACCCTGAAAACGGAAAAGTCACCACACTTTTTGAAAGTAAAACCGGACTTTTCGGTTTCGATGTTTCGGGTGACGGGAGCATAGTTTTTTCGACCTGTCCGTCTGAAAAGCAAAACGATAAATGCATCCTGAATTTGAAAAAAGGCAGTAATATTGTGACAATCCTGGATCACGAAAACCTCTTCCCTAGTGATGCCAGATTTTCACCGGACGGGAAAAAAATCTGCTTCACAGGAATGTCAAATTTCCGCGCTTCAATTTATCTGATCAATTCCGACGGCACCGGGGTAACCATGATTGCGGAATGCTGCTTAGGCGGATTTAAAGGCTTCTCCTGTTTTTCCAGTAACGACACAATCGTTTTTTCCTGCATTAGAAAAGGGAGATTCGGATTGAGTTCCTATAACCTGAAAACAACATCAGAAACAAGGATCATTGACCTTCAAGATATGTATTCCTGCGAGTATCTAAGCGTTTCAGCGGACGGCAGGGAAATTGTCTTCAAAGGACTTTCCGGCAAGCAGAACCTGATCTCCATCGTGCAGATTGACGGCACAGGCCTTCACGAAGTTTACAAGTTCCCATATGAACCATATACAGCGGTTATGAATCCGCGTTTTTCTCCTGACGGAAAATGCATCATTTTTTCCATGCCTGTCAAACCATCGAGGACCATGGAGATTTGCAGAATCAAAGCAGACGGTTCCGGTTTACAGGTCGTAACCACTCCTGATAAAACTCACAAGCATACGGCAGCCTGGCTCTGACCGGCAGCAGACAGGATTTGAAGGTTTAGTGTCATGATTAAATGGGATTGAAGAGAGTAGGATTACCTGAATCATGAAACTGGAACAGGAGATGTCCATGACCAGACTGCTGGCTCTGATTTTTTTCATCAACTGTTTCGGATTGCAGGCACAGGATTCGAGGAAGGCTATCCTGGACGCAGTTCTCCATTCCAGTACTGCCGAACTGCAGGCCCTGCTCTCAGTCACGAAAGAGAATCTCAATTTCGGAGTGGATTACTATTTCCACGGCCATTCCCCCCTCTTCATGGCCTGCGCGAACCGGAGGGAGGGTGACAAGCTGGAGATCGTCGAACTGCTGCTGAAGACAGGGGCTGATCCTGATTTCGGGGGAGAATTTCAGGGAAGAAGGTCGCCATCTCCTCTGATGGAAGTCTGCTGCTTTGGCAGCAACGGCAAACCGCTGGCCCAGTTGCTCTTGAGATACGGAGCTGATCCGAATCTGAGTTACACCGATAATTATGAGGGAAAGATATATTCCAATTGCGCTTTGACTTCAAACATGATGAATGGCCATTGCTGCTGCCTGGAGATGCTGCTCAGGGCAGGCGCTGACCCGAACCTGCGGCTGCCGGGCACGCTGGAGACGCCGATGCAGATTGCGGCAGAGGGATATTGCGAAGAGGAGGATATCAGGCTGCTGCTGCGATACGGCGGTGATCCTTCCCTGGTCGATGTAGAGGGGAAAGACGCACTGTACATCGCCCTGGCTAGATACTCAGCCCGCACTGTCGTCGACCTGCTCCTGGAACGGCACCCTGGGCCAGGGCTCCATCATGCAGCAGCCGCACACAATGAAGCGACCTTTAAAAAAGTCCTGCAGAGAATCAAAGAAACCGGATCAGCGGGTAAGATGATTCCCCTGAAAGCCATCGAAGGCTGCGAAATGCTCAGAAAACTTGTCTCCAATGGCCTGGACGTCAATGCAGTGAATTCGGACGGCAACCCTTATCTGCTTACTCTGGCAGCCAACAAGTATGAGTCGTTCGTCTATCTCCTGTCCTGCGGGGCGGATGTGAACTCAGTGGATCAGGACGGCAATACGTCCCTGATGCTGACCAGGAACTGCAGGATCGCCGGGCTGATGCTGTCCCGCGAGGTTTCGGTGAATCAGCGCAATAAAAACGGTGCGACTGCATTGCTCAGCGTGATGAACAATCCCTGCAGTTTAAGATACGGACACTATCATTACAGGAACGATCCCGCCCTGGTCCGGCTGCTGCTGAACTATGGCGCTGACCCCAATCTTTCAGACAGCAGCGGCCTGACACCGCTGATGCTGGTCAACGAATTTCAGGGGAGCGTAGAGGCCGCCTTACTTATCAGTGCCGGTGCAGACGTGAATGCAGCCGACAGGGAAGGCAACACACCACTGCTTCATGCCTGCTGTTCATCTCCAGGCACGGTGCGGCAGTTGATCGATCAGGGTGCCGATCCTTTTGCCAGAAACTCGACAGGAGAGACAGCCCTTCACCTGTGCGACGCGGAACTGGTAAAATTCCTGGCCGGTCAGGGGCTAGACCTGGAGGCCAGGGATTCGAAGGGCAGGACTCCGCTGCTGCATGCACTCAGCCGCTGGGATCTGGCTAAAGCGAAAACCCTTATTGCCTGCGGAGCATGCGCTTCTGCTGTTGACTGTGAAGGAAATACTGCCCTGCATTATCTGGGCAGAGCCAACCCCTCTTTCTACCAGATGGACGCATCCGAAATCTGGGAACTCCTGATCAGGAACAGGGCTGATCCGAATGCGGTCAATACTGAGAAA